>NZ_WWIC01000051.1:0-101127 GCF_009872555.1 Streptomyces sp. SID5643 | reverse complement strand
GTGCGTGCGCTTGCCCGTGTCGTCGGCGAGGCCGAGGACGTTGCCGGTGGCGTCGGTGAGGTAGTAGTAGGACTTCCGCACCCAGGCGTCATGGAGTTCAAGGTGTCCGCCGGTTCGCGGATGAATCCGGTTCGACGCCGTTGGCCGTCGTGGACGCCAGACCCAGTGCGGTGTGGTGGCACCAGGTCGAACCCAGCTTCGTGCGCGCGGAGTTGTCCGTGCCCGCGTGGACCAGGTCGTAGCTCTTGCCGCCGCGGTGATGGCGGAGAGCTGGCTGCGGTCCGTCCACGCCTCGTTCGTGCGGGCGGTGGTGCTCGCGCCTGCCGTCTCCTTGCCGAGCTTGTCGTAGGACCAGCCCGTGGTGGAGCCGTTCTTGCCGGTCAGCTCGGAGGCGTCGTCGTTGGTGTAGGTGGTGCCGCCGGGGCAGGCGTTCTTGCTGCCGTCCTGGGAGGAGAGGTTGCCGGCCCTGTCCCAGCAGTACAGCCACGACGCCTTGCGGGCACCCGTGGAGTCGGCTTCCAGGGCGTGGCGCAGGCGGTCCTGGGAGTCGTAGTCGTAGGTGGTCTTGTACTTGGTGAGGTTGTCGGTGCGGGTGCGGATCTTGGTGGTGTCCTTGCCCACGGTGTTCTTGTAGCCGTAGGTCAGGGCGTCGGCGGCAGGGTTTCACCCGGGCTTGCCCAGCCGCCGGCAGGGCGGTGACCATACAGCGGCACGCCTCTTAGCTGTCGCCATACTGGACCGGCCTGGTCCGTCGCCGCGCCCTGGACCTGTACGAGGCGATCCCTGCCAAGCACCACCGCGAGAGCTGCTGTACGGGAACTACGCGACGTCGGGGCCCGACTAACAGCGAAGGCCGCGGACGGGCAAGCCCGGTCCCGTCGCCGTGAAGGCATTCTCCTTCCTGGGGCCGCGATCAGCGGGGCGGCTCATCTCTCCCGCCCTCAGCTTGGGACGGACTCGGGTGCAACGGGAGAGAGCCCCGGATGGGGTGAGCAGACCTGTCACGGGCGGTAGCGGGAGCCGAATCGTCGCTGGGGATGCCCGCGATGTCCTCGACCTTGAAGAGACGGGCGATCGGCACATCGGTGGAGCTGTGGGCGACGATCGAGAAGGCGATGCACACGGCGATCAGGGTGAATGCCTCCTGGCCCTGCGGGATCCCGGCCTGGAGCACCAGCAGGCCGTACACGACGGAGGCGAAGCCCTTGGGCCCGAACCAGGCGGCGACCAGCTTCTCCTGCCGGGTGAACCGGGTGCCGAGCAGCGACAGCAACAGCGAGGCCGGCCTGATCAGCGCGATCGCGAGCACCACGGTGACATAACCGCCGAAGGACAGGGCGCCGAACAACTGCGGTGTCAGCAGCGCCCCGAACACCAGCAGCGCGGCGAACTTGGCCAGCTCCGCAAGCATCTCGCCGAGCGGCTCGAACACCTCCTTCGCCTCCAGCGACCGCGCGGTGAGCACCGCTCCAGCGGAGAACGCCGCGAGGTAGGGGTTGGCGTGCGTGAGGTGGCACAGGGCGTAGAGGATCACGCCGATGGCCAGGGGCAGCAGCGGCTGCAGCTTGGGCTCGGCGCCCAGCAGCCTGAACCGTACGAGCTCGATCACCACGAAGGGCAGGACCACGCCGAAGACGAGGCCGAGCACCAGCTCCAGCGCGATCTTCCCGAGCGACGCCTCCGCGTGCCCGGAGGTCGGCCCGGCCGCGGCGATGAGGATGAGGACCACCGGCAGGGCGAGCCCGTCGTTGATGCCGCTCTCGACGTTGAGCAACTGCCGCAGCTTCGACGGGACTTCCTTGCGGCCGACGATGGCGGAGGCGAACACCGGGTCAGTGGGCGCGAGTACGGCACCGATCAGGAAGGAGGTCGTCCAGTCCAGGCCCACCAGGAAGTGCGTGATCAGCGCCATGCCGACGAACGCCAGCGGCATGCCGAGCCCGAGGGCGCGGGCCGGGTTGCGCCAGTTCTCCCGCAGCTTGGGGAAGGAGACGTGCATGCCGTCGGTGAACAGCACCGCGAACAGCGCCAGGTCGGCCGTGCCGGACACGATCTCGCTGTCCGGCGTGATGTGGATGAGCCCGAGGAACCCGTCACTGACGAGGGCTCCGCCGACGAGGAAGAGGAAGGACGTGGACAGCACGGTCCGGGCGGCGAGCCCCGACAACAGGACCGCTATGAGCAGCGCCACCCCGAAGACCACGATGAGCACCATGACCAGAACCCCCGATCGGCGAAGAGACGTGTCCTCTGACCGCCGACCAGACTTCCCGGCACACCGCTGGGAACCCTACAGGTCGTTGACGCCACATTGACAGGTCCGTGGCGTACATCCATGACGCGCCGTAGGTTGCCGGGTTCCGGAAGGGCGAGGCTCCTTCACCCGATGGGTGCGGTCGGCGCCGGTTCGACGGCGGTGGACCCCGGGCTGGTCGTGGGGAGGGCCTCCGGCACTTCCTCCACTTCCTGGACCGTACCGCCGCGCGGCCCGTCGTTCGGTGTGCCCGCCATGGTGGACAGCAGTGACCAGGCCCCGAGAGCCAGGCCGATGGCCGCGACCGTCGCGATCACGCGGCCCGCACGGCGGAGTCTGGCGGGGCCGTCGAGCTCTCGCCAAGTCGGCCCTGAGCCTTCGGGCTGCCACAGGTCACCCACGGCATCCGACCTGTGGTTCGTCGGTGCGTGATCCGGACTCCGGCCAGGCGGGTTCTGTCGGCCGGCGGCGAGTCGGCGAGGTGGACGGGCCGATGCCCGTTCCTGTGCGGAGGGCTCCTTGGGGGCGGACTCGCGGATGGCGCGCTCGTTGTCCGTCAGGAACTTCAGCCAGACATCACCGGCGCGGGACGGCGTGGCATCCGAGCCGTCCGGCGTCCCTTTACTGTCGGGTTCTGGCGTGGTCACGTCCCTGTTTCCTCCTGGAAGGGCCGTGCGACCGGTGGGGCCGCCGCATCCTGTAGGGGGCCGGCCCACGGCCGGAAGGTTGTCCTGTGCCGATCGGCCGTCGGCCGGCCCTTGGTCCCCGATATTTGCATAGTGCAAAATATGATCACCAGTGCTCTTGAGTGACGTTTCGATATCACGAGTTCCTGCGCGCGGCCCGACCGTACCCGCCGGAGGCTTCGAGTCGCATGAAGGGGACGGCCTGTCCTGCCTCGCGGAACGATGCCTCGCCGCCGGCAACGGGGAGTCCCGTGAACGCGCACAGCCGGCGGGCGGTGCGCGGGTGTCTGCACGCGTAGCCGGCCATGATGTCGGAGCCTTCCTCGGGCGGCAGGAAGTGAGCGGTGACCGCGTGCGGGCGGTTTCCGAACCGGATCAGGGTCTGGGGCTGGGCACGCAGGTTCAGATACCAGTCGGCCCCCGCGCCGAAGCCGGAGGCGACCGTCCAACTCGGCTCCGCCGGGTCGAAGGACACCACTTCCAGAACCGTCATGCGGTCGAGGCCGGAGACCCGGCCGGTGTGGTGCAAAAGCAGCAGCCGCTTTCCGAAGAGAGGGCCGAGCCCCGCGCGGTAGAGCAGGATCGGCAGGCGCAGGGCCAGGCGTCGCCACCCGCTGGGAGGCCGTGGGCGGCGGGGCTCGGTGTCTCTGGCGGCCATGCTGGGGCCTTCCATGTGTCGGGAATGACGTCTTTCGGACTCGATCGAGTAAAGGACCCCCGGCAGGAGTCGTGCCGCGGAAGCCACCTTTGCATAGTCTAAAGGTCGGGGAGGGGCGCCTGCGGGGAAGACCGGCGGCTCTCGACAGCCGCGACATCGCAGGAGTGCCGCATGAGCGACCGGAAGCCGCCGTCGAGCTGGACGCTGCTGTCCTGCATGCCGGTCCTGGTGATGGCGATGGTCGCGGTGACGGACGTCGTGGCAGGGCCCGGTGTCGGATTCCTGCCGCTGGTCTCTCTCGGGCCGGCCTTCTCCGGGCTGGTCGGAGGGTGGCGCCGTACGGCCTGGTTCGGGCTCGCGGCCCTGGTGCTGTGCGTCGCGCTCGGGCTGTACGACGGGCTGTTCGACGGACGTCGGGGCTACACCGCGCTGGCCTCCGTGGCCGGTGTCACCGGTGTGGGTGTCGCGGCCGCGGTGATGCGCTCGCGCCGGGAGGCGGAGCTGGCCAGCGTTCGGTCGATCGCGGAGGTCGCCCAGCGGGTACTGCTGCGGCCGGTGCCGTTGACCGCGGGCCCGCTACAGGCGGCGGTGTCGTACACATCGGCGGTCGCCGAAGCCCGGATCGGCGGGGACCTGTACGAGGTGGTGGCCTCCCCGCACGGCGTGCGGGTCATCGTGGGAGACGTCCAGGGCAAAGGTCTGGCCGCGGTGGAGACGGCAGCGGTGGTGCTGGGCGCCTTCCGGGAGGCGGCGTACGACGAGGCCGATCTGTCGGGCTCGGCGAGCGCTTGGAACGCAGCGTCGCCAGGGAGCTGGAGGGGGAGAAGTTCGTGACCGCGATCCTCGCCGAGATCGGCACGGCTCACGAGGCGGTCTTCCTCAACTACGGACATCCGGCCCCGATGATCGTTCGCAGGGACGGCACGGTCGACTTCCCGCAACCGGACTCGTTCGCCCTGCCGTTGGGCCTCGGGACGCACGGAAGCGAGGGCCCGAAACCCTATCGGGTGGGCTTCTCCCCAGGGGAGCAGCTTCTGCTGTACACCGACGGCGTCACCGAAGCCCGCGACGAGGACGGCCGCTTCTATCCCGTCGGCGAGCGCGCGCACCTGCTGAAGGACCCGGACGCGCACCGCGCCCTGGAGACCTTGCGCGAGGATCTCGCCCAGCACTCCGTCGGACCGCCGCACGACGACGCCGCGATGCTTCTGCTGCGCTACCACGGTCATGGGGACGGTCAGGGGGAAGGAAAATCTGGTTCCGTCACGTGAGTGAGCAGGTACGTCCGCACGGTAGAAAGGACGCATGCCGGAGCGTGAGACCCCTACGGGGGCGATGGACGACGTGGACGTGGTGACCCGGTCGGTGCTGACCGCGTCCCGCCTGCTGGTGGGGATCTCCGCGCGCTCCCTCGCCGCTGTCGAGGAAAGGGTGACACTGCCGCAGTTCAGAATGCTCGTGGTGCTCTCCACCCGCGGCGCCACCAAGCTCGTCACGCTCGCCGACCTGCTCCAGGTCGCCCCGTCCACCGCCATGCGGATGGTCGACCGGCTGATCGCCGCCGGGCTCGCCGACCGGCAGTCCAACCCCGGCAACCGCCGCGAGACCCTGCTTCGGCTCACGGAGGAGGGCCGCCGCACGGTCGCGGACGTCACCGGACGCCGCCGCGCCGCGATCGCCGAGATCGTGGAGCGGCTCACCCCGACACAGCGACTGGCCCTCATCGAGGCGCTGGCCGCCTTCAACGAGGCCGGGGGAGAGCCTCTCGCCCCGGCCCAGGACGAGACGGAGTCGCACCCGCTGGGGTGGGCGATGGATGTTCCCGTGGCCGGCGACGCCTGACGCGCTCGGGTCGGTCTTCTCCGCCCGCGGCCTGTTTTGCATAATGCAAGGGAATCGTGAGGAGAACTGGCCTTGCCGGATCCCGGCAATGGAGACCCCGCGGGCCCGTCCGGAGCGGGGCAGTGCGGTGCGTTCCCCTGGCGCACCAGGATGGCGGAGGCCGAAGCGAGGCGGAAGGGGGCGCATGAAGCGTGGACAGCACTCTGCCAACACGGCGGAACCTCACCTGATGGCGCGTCTGCGCAGCATGGTGTGGGGGCCGGCCGAGTTCGTCGGGCCGCCGCCGATCCGCCTGACCGCGAAGGGCTTCCTCGCGGGAGGTCTGGCGGCGGGTGCGATCGTCGGCAGTGCGGTCGCCGGTGCCTGGTACGGGATCACCGGGCTTGCCGCAGGCGAGGGCGGCCTGATCTGCGCCGCCCTGCTCGTCCTGTACCTGTGCCGGCTGCGGGCAGGTCGTGCCCTGGTCGGTGTCGCCGCGGTGCTCGCGGTCTGCCTCGCCCTCCAGACGCCCCAGGCCGCGGCGGGTTTCGTGCTGGCGGAGCGGGGGCGCGTGGAGTCCGTAGTGGTGACCTCGGTCAATGGCGGCTCGACGGATGTCTCCGGCCGTGGCCGCTACCTCTGCTCGGTGATCGACCGGCACGGCGTTCCCATGAAGGTCCGTATCTGGCGCGGCTGCGAGCAGACCACCCGGCCTGGTGACGCGATCGCCGTCGTGTACGACGCGAAGGGACGGGTCCCGCCGCGTGGTGCGGAGGGAGGAGGGTCCGCCCTCGACGCCCTGAGCGGACTCGGCGGCTGGCTGGCCGGGCTCGTGTCCGCATGTGTGGTCGGCGTCGTGCGTTCCTACCGGCTCACTCTTTCTTCCCGGCCGAGCGGCTCGGCTCCTACGATGCCCTGAGGCCGACCGAGGGGGCGCACTCCGGTTCCGTCGGTCCCGTGGGGCGACCCGATACGAGCAACGCCCTCGGCGGCCGGAGCGGCGCGGCGGAGGGCTGGAGTTGCTCACACTGGGGCGTGCACCGCCCGATCATCCGATGCCTCAAGCGGTATGCCGCCCGCGAGGTCTTCAACCTGGTCAGACCGGTTTCCCACACCCCCGCGTTATAGGGGCGTCGTGACAGATGAGAGGCTCAGACGGGTGAGCGAGACACCACCGAACACCCTGCAATACCGCTTTGACGGGCCGGAGGAGGCCCCGGTCCTGATCCTGGGTCCCTCACTGGGTACCACATGGCACATGTGGGACCGCCAGGTCCCCGAGCTGACCAAGCAGTGGCGCGTCTTCCGGTTCGACCTGCCCGGCCACGGCGGCGCTCCCGCGTACCCGGCGGGATCGGTGAGTGACCTCACCACGCGGTTGCTGGCCACCCTCGAAGGGCTCGGCGTGCAGCGCTTCGGCTACGCGGGCTGTGCGCTCGGCGGCGCCGTCGGCATCGAGCTGGCCCTGCGCCACCCGGAGCGGCTCGCCTCGCTCGCGCTGATCGCCGCCTCGCCCCGCTTCGGCACGGCCGACGAGTTCCGGCAGCGGGGCGTGATCGTCCGCACCAACGGCCTCGACCCGATCGCCCGCAGTGCGCCCGAGCGCTGGTTCACCGGCGGGTTCGCCGCCGCGCAGCCCGCGATCACCGAGTGGGCCGTGCAGATGGTGCGCACCACCGACCCCGGCTGCTACATCGCCTCCTGTGAGGCGCTCGCCTCCTTCGACGTGCGTCCAGAGCTCGGGCGGGTCGGCGTCCCGACCCTGGTCCTGGTCGGATCGGACGACCAGGTCACCGGCCCGGCCGAGGCCCGCACGCTGGTCGCCGGCATCCCGGACGCCCGCCTCGCCGTCGTCCCCGGCGCCTCCCACCTGGTCCCGGTGGAGCAGCCCGGGGCGGTCACCGACCTGCTGGTGCGGCACTTCTCCACCGCCTGGCAGCCCGTCTTCGAGACCTCCACCGGCCAGAACGCCCTGCCCGCGGCCGCCCTCAAGCCGGTCCTGTCTGCCGCCCCGCCGCAGCCCCCGCAGACCGGGCCCGTCGCCGAGATCGCCCCGCTCGCCGTCCCGCCGCAGGCGCAGGCGCAGGGCCGGCCCGACCCGTACGACGCCGGGATCAAGGTCCGCCGCGAAGTGCTGGGCGACGCGCACGTGGACCGGGCGCTCGCCCAGGCCGACGAGTTCTCCGGGGACTTCCAGGAGTTCATCACCCGTTACGCCTGGGGCGAGATCTGGGACCGCCCCGGCCTGGACCGGCGCACCCGCAGCTGCGTCACGCTCACCGCCCTGGTCGCCGGCGGCCACCTGGACGAGCTGGCCTTCCACACCAGAGCCGCCCTGCGCAACGGCCTCACCCCGGGGGAGATCAAGGAAGTGCTGCTCCAGGCGGCCGTCTACTGCGGTGTGCCGGCCGCGAACAGCGCGTTCAAGGTGGCCCAGCAGGTCATCCGCGAGGAGACCACGCCCCAGGAGTGAGTCCGCGTGACGAGCGCGGAGGCAGGATGGACCCATGAAGCTCACGAAGATGTCGCACGCCTGCGTCCGTCTGGAGAAGGACGGCCGGACCCTCGTCCTCGACCCCGGCGGCTTCACCGAGGAGGACGCCGCGCTCGGCGCGGACGCGATCCTCGTCACCCACGAGCACCCCGACCACTTCGACGAGTCCCGGCTGCGCGCCGCGATGGAGAGCAACCCGGCCGCGGAGATCTGGACCCTGCGGTCGGTCGCGGAGAAGATCTCCTCCGCCTTCCCCGGCCGCGTCCACACCGTCGGCCACGGCGACACCTTCGGCGCCGCCGGCTTCGACGTCCAGGTTCACGGCGAACTCCACGCGGTGATCCACCCGGACATCCCGCGCATCACCAACGTCGGCTACCTCGTCGACGGCGGCGCGGTCTTCCACCCCGGCGACGCCCTCACCGTCCCCGACCACCCGGTGGAGACGCTGATGCTCCCCGTCATGGCCCCCTGGAACAAGATCTCCGAGGTCATCGACTACGTCCGCGAGGTGAAGCCGCAGCGCGCCTACGACATCCACGACGCCCTCCTCACCGACCTGGCCCGGCCGATCTACGACCGGCAGATCGGGCAGCTCGGCGGCGCCCAGCACCTGCGGCTGACGCCGGGGGATTCCGCCGAGGTCTGACGGGGCCGGGCGGGGTTGTCAGACCCGGCGGGTAGGTTGTGGGGCATGCGCATCGCGACCTGGAACGTGAACTCGATCACCGCCCGCCTGCCGAGGCTCCTGGCCTGGCTGGAGAGCAGCGGCACGGACGTGCTGTGCCTCCAGGAGGCCAAGGTCACCGAGGAGCAGTTCCCCTCGGAGCAACTGCGCGAGCTGGGTTACGAGTCGGCGGTCCACGCGACCGGCCGGTGGAACGGCGTGGCGGTGCTCTCCCGCGTCGGCATCGAGGACGTCGTCAAGGGCCTGCCCGGCGACCCCGGCTTCGACGGCTCGGTGGAGCCCCGCGCCATCTCGGCGACCTGCGGCCCGCTCCGCGTCTGGTCGGTCTACGTGCCGAACGGCCGTGAGGTGGACCACCCCCACTACGCCTACAAGCTCCAGTGGTTCGAGGCGCTCAAGGCGGCCGTCGCCGGGGACGCGGCGGGCAGCCGCCCGTTCGCGGTGATGGGCGACTACAACGTGGCGCCGACGGACGACGACGTCTTCGACCCCGCCTTCTTCGAGGGTTCCACCCACGTCACCGCCGCCGAGCGAGCCGCCCTGGCCTCCCTGCGCGAGGCCGGCCTGTCGGACGTGGTCCCGCGGCCCCTCAAGTACGAGCACCCGTTCACGTACTGGGACTACCGCCAGCTCTGCTTCCCGAAGAACCGCGGCATGCGCATCGACCTGGTGTACGCCAACGCGCCCTTCGCGAAGGCGGTCGGCGACGCGTACGTGGACCGCGAGGAGCGCAAGGGCAAGGGCGCCTCGGACCACGCCCCCGTCGTCGTGGACCTGGACGTCTAGGAGCTTCAGGGCCGCAGCAGCCGCAGATCGACCGAGTCCGCCAGGGCCGCCAGCCCCGCGTCGCCCGGGTGCAGACGGTCCCCGCTGTCGTACGCGGGGAGCATCCGGGACGGCCGCTGCGGGTCGCGGACCACCGCGTCGAAGTCGAGCACGCCGTCGAAGGCCTCGCCGCCGCGGATCCACTCGTTCACCGCGACCCGCTCGGCGTCGACGGCGGCGGTGCACCGCGCCTCGCCCTCGCAGGGCAGGATCGTCGCAGCGAGCATCCGCAGCCCCCGGCCGTGCCCCCGAGCCGCCAGCTCGCGCAGCCCGGCGATCACCGCCTCCGCCGACGTGCCCCACCGCAGATCGTTGACGCCCTCGAAGACGACGGCCGTACGCGCCGACGGCTGGGCGATGACGTCCCGGTCGAAACGGTGCAGGGCGCTCACCCCGGCCGTGTCCGTGGACACCCCGTCGCCGGGGTACCGGTCGGTGACCACGCGGTTGCCCGAGATCCCGAGGTTCAGCACGCCGTAGCGCGGGACGGTGCTCTGCCTCAGGAGCCGGCCGGCCAGGACGTTCGGCCAGCGCCGGTTCGCGTCCACCGTGGACTTGTCACCATCGGTGATCGAGTCCCCGAGCAGCACCACGGAGCCGGGACCGCCGCTCACGTCGACCCCCGCGAGCAGCGGCCAGCGGGTGATCACCGAGGTGTAGGCCCCGGCGGCGGCGTCCGCCGCGTGGTCGCCGGGCTCGCTGACGTACGAGCGCTGCTGGGCGAGCCCGTGCACGGGCGCGGCCGTCACCGTCCCCGGCAGATGGAAGCTCACCAGCAGATTGGCGTCCGCCGGTACGGAGAAGCCGAGCGGATCGCTGTACGCCTGGCCCCCGGCCGGGATCGTCACGCCCGCCGCGCCGCGGAACGACAGCGCCACCGGGGTGCCCCGCGAGGCCGCGGCCGACGCCTGCACCGCGACCGTCGCGCTCCCGATTCGCACCGGAGCGGCCGCGAAGGTGTTGTCGAACCGCACCCGCACCCGGGGCCCGCCGGCGGACGTGTGCACGACCAGCCGCAGCGTCCGGTCCGTCCAGGGGCCCACGGCGGCGTAGCCGCCCGTGGCCGTGGTCCAGCTGCCGGTCCAGCCGTGCGGGGCGGTCCGCACCGACACCGCGAAGACGTGCAGACCGGCCGCGCTCGGCAGCCGGACCGAGCTCACCGCGCGCCCCGGCACCAGCGGCACCGTCACGACGTACAGGCGGGCCTGCCGGTCGAGTCGGCCGCCGGGCGTGTTGATGTGCGGCAGGGCCACCGCCTTGGTCGCGAGCGGCCCGGTACGCCAGTCGGGCGCGGTCAGCCGGTACCCGGAGCGGGCGCCGTTCGCGTACGTGACCGTGCCCCGGCCGCCGACCTCCGTGCCGGCGGTGCCCGCCACGAGGAAGGCCAGGGCGTCCCCGCGCCCGGTGACCCGCACGTCCTGCCCGGCGGCGCGGACGTTGTCCGGCTCGCCGGGCCCGCGCTTCGGCCAGGTCAGCCGGGCGCCCTGCACGGTGAGCACGCGGCCGGGCGTCCAGCCCGCTGCCGTGAGGTCGCGCGCCGACAGCGAGGCACCGAAGCCGTCGAAGTCGGCCTCCCCGGGCCGGCTGTCGTCGCTGACCGCCACGTTGTCGAACAGCCGCTCCAGCGGCAGCGGCGCCGCCCGCCCCTGCTCGGCAGCCTGCGCCGACACCGCCGGCACCAGCGACCCGCACAGGGTCAGGGCGACCAGGATCCCCCGGACACATCGGCGCACGGCCGACTCCTCCCGCTCATCGACACACGACGCAACAGACGAAACGCAGAGACGAAAACCGAAGAGACAACGACAGCCGGGACACAAGACGCACGGTGAAGTTAGGGAGACGGGAGTGACCCGTCAACGCGCCCTGCGTGAACTCGGCCTGAACTCGTCCGGGGCCGGCGGACCCGCGCGCCCTGTGGTGCGTACGGCGGTACGAATGACACGCTGGGAGTATGAACATCCCTTTCCTGGGCAACCGGCGCCAGAAGGTCGGGTTCCCCGACCCCGCAGGCATCGCGGAACTCCTCGCCGAGTGCGAACTGCTCCGCTCCCAGGCGTACCGGGAGGGCGTCCGGCTGGACGACTCGGCGGCCTCCCTGGAGGCGCTCGACCAGCTCGTGCCGCGCTGGCGGGACGACGAGGAGACGCTGCACTGGCTCGGCAACGACGCCGGGCTCTACCTCGGCACCGTCATCGTGCGCACGGTGCCGGGAGCCGCCTGGGAGATCCGGTCCGACGGGCAGCCGGTCGTACGACTGGTCTCCGGCCGGGAGTTCGACGTCGTGGACTCCGGTCACGAGTGGGCGGTGAACGGGGTCCCCGAGCTGTCGCAGCTGTACGCCGAAGTCGCGGAGTCGTGAGCCTCATGACCGCAACCTTTGGCCCAAAGTCCGGCGTAAATACGGCTAATGATCGAAAAGTGCGTGTCGCCCGACAAGTTCGATCTTGCCTGGATACGTTGCGGCAACCACCACACAGCTGAGAGTGAGTAGGGCTGAGCATGGCCGTCGAGCCGCTGATCGAGCTGCGTGACGTCAACAAGCACTTCGGGGAACTGCATGTCCTTCAGGACATCAACCTCACCGTCGGCCGGGGGGAGGTCGTCGTGGTCATCGGCCCGTCGGGGTCGGGAAAGTCGACCCTCTGCCGGGCGATCAACCGGCTGGAGACCATCGAGTCCGGGGAGATCGTCCTCGACGGGCAGCCGCTGCCGGAGGAGGGCAAGCCCCTGGCCCGGCTGCGTGCGGACGTCGGCATGGTCTTCCAGTCGTTCAACCTCTTCGCCCACAGGACCGTCCTGCAGAACGTCTCTCTGGGCCAGGTCAAGGTGCGCGGCCGCCGGAAGGAGGACGCCGACAAGCGCTCCCGTGAACTCCTGGACCGGGTCGGTGTCGCCAACCAGGCGGACAAGTACCCGGCACAGCTCTCCGGCGGTCAGCAGCAGCGCGTGGCCATCGCCCGCGCCCTGGCCATGGAGCCCAAGGCGATGCTCTTCGACGAGCCGACCTCCGCCCTCGACCCGGAGATGATCAACGAGGTGCTGGAGGTCATGAAGCAACTGGCCCGCGACGGCATGACCATGATCGTCGTCACGCACGAGATGGGCTTCGCCCGCTCGGCCGCCAACCGGGTCGTCTTCATGTCCGACGGCCGGATCGTCGAGGACCGCAGCCCCGACGAGTTCTTCACCAACCCGAGCAGTGACCGCGCCAAGGACTTCCTCTCCAAGATCCTCAAGCACTGAACGGGCAGGCACCGGACGGCTCATCGGATCGGACCTCGACTACGATGTGCCCTTCATCCCTGTCGGAGAGGGGGACTTCGCCGAAGACCGCCGATCCCGCCAGGGGTGAGCAGACCGCCCGCCCGGTCCGCGGGGCACTTCCCACCGGGTACGGCCCCCACGGCCGAAGGCCACGGGGGCGGCGGTTCACATCGGCCAGGCCCGTCCGGCGGCAGCCGGAGATCACTGCTCGCGCAGCGGAACCGACACGTACGACGGGTCGTTCGCCGGTGAGGAGAAGGTCAGCTGCGCGCCGGACGGGTTGTGCTCGATGTAGAGCGGGTCGACCGTGTCGACGACCAGGGCGAGGCGATGCCCGGCCGGGACGTCATAGGCCGTGGAGTACAGCTCCAGGTCGACGCCGAACGGCTTTCCGGGGGTGCGCCCGTGGAAGGTGTACGGCGCGTGGGTGACCAGCTTGCCGAGGCCGAGCGGCCCCACGTCGTACAGGTAGGCGACGAGGGTGCCGCTCTCCTTGGTGGGGGTGAGGGTCGTGTGCAACTTCGTCGTCCCGCGCACCTGTTGGGCCGAGGCCGCCTTCTCCGACTGCCACACGGCGGCCCAGCGGCGGGGGAGCAGCGGGATCGAGGCCATGGGCGGCAGCTGGGCCACCTGGTCGAGGATGCTGGACAGGAAGACGACACCGCCGTCCGCCCCCGAGTTCACGTTCGCGCGGATCGTCTTCGAGCCGCCGAGAGCGATCTTGCGGTTCGTTACGCCCGCCGACTTCCAGTCCGGGTAGCCCTCGTAGCCGCCCGTGGAGCGGGACTTGAGCTGGACGGGCTGCTCGCGGTCGATGCCGTTGTCCTCGCCCCTCAGGTAGTGGTCGAACCAGCGCTCGGTGTCCTTCCACACGTCGTTGGGCAGACCGAACAGGCCGGTCAGTTCGGCCGTCGCATGGTCGCCGGGCCGCATCTCCAGCCGCTTCGGGCCGGTCAGCTTCTCGTAGAAGTCTGCGTACTGGTTGGGCGGGAAGACGCTGTCGCCCCAGGCGTTGGCGAGCATGATCGCGGCGCCGTTCTCGTTGATCCGGTCGACGTACATCGCGGCGGAACGTTTCTTCCCCCAGGCGATGAGTTCCGGCTCCTTCGCCAGGTTGGAGCTGTAGAAGTCGTCGAAGATCTGCCGGAGTTCGGCGCCCTGGCGGCCCGTCACCACGCTCGCGCCGTCCAGCAGGGCGGCGGCCTGGAGGTGCTGGGTGCGCCCGGCGTAGATCGAGTCGATCAGGTCGGCCCAGCCGCTGAGCGAGGCGACCGCCCGGACCCGCTTGTCGTGCGCGGCGGTGAGCAGGCTGATGCCCGCGCCGTAGGAGACGCCCGCCATGCCGATGTGCCCGGCGTCGGCGGGGGTGTGGGCGAGCGCCCAGTCGATGACCTTCGACGCGTCGGCTATGTCGGGTGGGCCCGCCACTTCTATCTCGCCGCCCGACTGCCAGAAGCCGCGCACGTTGTACGTGACCACGACGTACCCGGAGTCGGCGAGCTTCTGCGCCTGGGCCAGGTACTCGACCTGGGGCAGGCCCCAGCTCGTGGGCATGACGAGCAGCGGGTAGCGGTCGGCGCCGCGGGCGCCGGCCGGGGTCACGACGTTGGCCTTGAGGACGGTGCCGCCGTCGCCGGCGATGTCGACGAAGCGGACGGGGTTCGGCGCCGCCTGGGCGGTGGGGGCGAATCCGAGGGCGGTGCCGGCGACCAGGGTCGCCGAGACGGCGCCTACGGCGGTGGTGCGCAGGGCCTTGCGGTGGGGTCCCACGGGTCACTCCTCACTCGTGTCAGTGCAAAGTGACCGAACGGTAACCTCGACCTCTTACCAGGGGTAACCCGTTGGTAAGTTACGTGCCAGTAACGATTATTGAGCGGTGGAGGACTTCAGGAGGCGCGGTGTGTAGTGCGTGGAGCCGTCGCCGCGGCGGGCAGCGCGGTCTGCGCCGCCCGCGTCACGTCCTCCACCAGCTCGACGACGTCCGGGCCGTACGCCTGCGAGTTGATCACCTTGAGCAGCAGGACGAAGGAGTTGTTGGCGTACGTGCGGGTCAGTCGCTCGTGGTTGCGGGCGAGGTAGCGGGTGGCGGCCTGGTTGGTGATGGCCCGCTGGCCGCAGAAGAGGAACACCGGACGGGCGTCGCGGCGGTCGCCGACGGTGAGGCGGGCCAGCAGCACGTACTCCGTGATGCCCGGGTCCATGCGGTAGCGCTCGCCGCCGATCTGGAAGGCGCCCCGGTCCGGCCCCGGTTCGGCGTCGATGTTGACGCGCACCCCGGGCAGCATGGCCGACATGTGCGCCATCATGCGGCGGTTCGACCCCGGGCCGCCCACGCAGAACTCGGTGCGCTCCCCGAAGCCCTGATGCGCCGCGTCCTGGGTGACGACATGGAGGTGCGCGCCGCAGTCCTTGATCAGCGCGGAGAGCTCCAGGAGCGCGTACACGTCGAAGCGGTGGACCGCCGGTTCGCTCGCGGCCGGATCGCGGTTGACGACGAGCAGGGACTCGGAGTTCTCGGGCAGCCCGAAGAAGGCCTGCTTGCGCCGGAGTTTGCGCCTCCACAGGAACGTACGGGCGAGCCAGCCCAGCGTCGCGCTGATGCCCGCCGCGACCACACCCAGAACGATGTTGCGCACGTCGTCATTCATGGGCGCGCATGGTAGCGGGCCCGACGCACCGGTGTTCGACGCTTGCCTGACGCGGCCATGGCGATGAATTAAGCTGCGCGGACGGCCTTTGACTGGAGGTGCGGATGCGTCGCCCTGTCGCACGGAATCTGACGGTCCTGGCGGTTTCGGCCGCCGTGGTGGTGTCGGTGGGAGCGGCGGCGCCGCCACCCGCCGCTCCGGGCACCGGCGGTGGGAAGACCCCGCTGGCCGTCGGCTACGGGGGCGCAGTCTCCAGCGTCGACCCCGATGCTTCCGCCGCCGGGATCGAGGTCCTGAGGAAGGGCGGCAACGCCGTCGACGCGGCCGTCGCCACGGCCGCCGCGCTCGGCGTCACCGAGCCCTACTCCGCCGGCATCGGCGGGGGCGGCTACTTCGTGTACTACGACGCCAAGTCCCGCACGGTACGCACCATCGACGGCCGCGAGACCGCCCCGCTCACCGCCGACAAGAACCTGTTCACCGAGAACGGCAAGCCCCTGGCCTTCGCCGACGCCGTCAGCAGCGGCCTGAGCGTCGGCACCCCGGGCACGCCCGCCACCTGGCAGACGGCTCTCGACCGGTGGGGCAGCAAGCGGCTCGGGAGTGTCCTGAAACCGGCCGAGCGGCTGGCGCGTGACGGTTTCACCGTCGACGAGACCTTCCGCTCGCAGACGGCGTCCAACGAGACCCGCTTCCGCTACTTCCCGGACACCGCCGAACTGTTCCTCCCGGGTGGCGAACTCCCTGTCGTCGGCTCCACCTTCAAGAACCCCGACCTCGCCCGTACGTACGCGGAGCTGGGGCGCGAGGGTGTCGATGCGCTCTACCGCGGCCGGCTCGGACGGGACATCGTCGACACGGTCAACAAGCCGCCGGTGGACCCCGCCTCCGGCTGGAACGCCCGGCCCGGCGACCTGTCCGCCAAGGACCTGGCCGCCTACCGCACCAAGGCCCAGGCGCCCACCCGGACCTCCTACCGCGGCCTCGGCGTCTACTCCATGGCGCCGTCCTCCTCCGGAGGCACGACGGTCGGTGAGGCGCTCAACATCCTGGAGCGGACGGACCTGTCGAAGGCGAGCGAGGCCCGCTATCTGCACCGCTTCATCGAGGCCAGCCGGATCGCGTTCGCGGACCGGGGGCGGTGGGTCGGTGACCCGGCGTTCGAGGACGTGCCGACGAAGGAACTGCTCTCGCAGCGGTTCGCCGACTCGCGCGCGTGCCTCATCAAGGACGACGCCGTGCTCTCCAGCCCGGTGCCGCCGGGTGATCCGCGTCATCCTGAGCGGTGCGGCTCCGGTGGCAAGGCCGCGCCGACGACCTACGAGGGCGACAGCACCACACACCTGACGGTGGCCGACAAGTGGGGCAACGTCGTCGCCTACACCCTCACCATCGAGCAGACCGGCGGCAGCGGGATCACCGTGCCGGGGCGGGGGTTCATCCTCAACAACGAGCTGACGGACTTCTCCTTCACCCCGGCGAACCCGGCCGTGCACGATCCGAACCTGCCGGGGCCGGGCAAGCGGCCGCGGTCGTCGATGTCGCCGACGATCGTGCTGGACCGGCACCACCAGCCCGTGGTGGCGCTCGGGTCACCGGGCGGCGCGACGATCATCACGACCGTGCTTCAGACGCTCACCGGGTTCGTCGACCGGGGGCTGCCGCTGGTCGACGCGATCGCGGCGCCCCGGGCCAGTCAGCGCAACGCCGCACAGACCGAGCTGGAGCCCGGCTTCGACAGTGGTGTCAGGCAGCAGCTGGAGGCGATCGGGCACTCCTTCAAGGCGAACCCGGAGATCGGTGCGGCCACGGGTGTTCAGCGGCTGCCGGGCGGGAAGTGGCTGGCAGCCGCTGAGACCGTGCGGCGGGGTGGGGGATCGGCGATGGTGGTACGGCCTGTGCGTTGAATGCCGGGTGCGGGGGTGTGGGGGCTGAGCGCGCGGTTCCCCGCGCGCTCAGGGCGAGGGCGCAGCCGCCTCTTCGGTCTCGAAGGCCAAGGTGCCGTCCTGCACATCGACCGTCACTCGGCCGTTCTTGGAGACCCTGCCGTCCAGCAACAGGCGTGACAGCTCGTTGTCCACCTCCCGCTGGATGGTGCGGCGGAGCGGGCGGGCGCCGTACTCCGGCTGGTAGCCGCGTTCGGCCAGCCACTCCACCGCGCGGTCGGTGAAGGTCACCGTGACGCCCTTGTCCTGTACGAGGGAACGGGTGCGGTCCAGCAGGAGGTTGGTGATCCGGCGCAGCTGCTCCGTCGTGAGCTGGCGGAAGACCACGATCTCGTCGATGCGGTTGAGGAACTCGGGGCGGAAGTGCTCGCGCAGGGGCCGCAGGATCTGTTCGCGGCGGGCCTCCTCGTCCGCGTCGGCGCCGCCCGCGGCGAAGCCCGTCGTGGCGCCCCGGCGGGTGATCGCCTCGGATCCGAGGTTGCTCGTCATCACGATGACCGTGTTGCTGAAGTCCACCGTGCGGCCCTGGGAGTCGGTCAGCCGGCCGTCGTCGAGGACCTGGAGCAGGATGTTGAAGACGTCCGGGTGGGCCTTCTCCACCTCGTCCAGCAGCAGCAGTGAGTAGGGGTGGCGGCGCACGACCTCGGTGAGCTGGCCCGCCTCCTCGTGGCCCACGTAGCCGGGCGGGGCGCCGATCAGCCTGCTGACGGTGTGGCGCTCCTGGTACTCGCTCATGTCGAGCCGGACCATGCGGTCCTCGCTGCCGAACAGCGCCTCGGCGAGCGCCCGGGCCAGTTCGGTCTTGCCGACGCCCGTCGGGCCGAGGAACAGGAAGCTGCCGATCGGGCGGTCGGGGGCGGCCAGCCCGGCGCGGGAGCGCAGCACCGCGTCCGAGACGACCCGCACGGCCTCGTCCTGGCCGACCACCCGCTGGTGCAGATGCTCCTCCAGGCCCAGCAGACGGTCCTTCTCCTCCTGGGTGAGGCTGCTGACCGGGATGCCCGTCTGCCGGGACACCACCTCGGCGATCGACTCGGACCCGACGACCAGGTCCTGGCCTTCGTCGACCTCGCCGTCACCGCCGGCCTCGGTGATCCGCTGCTTCAGGTCCACGATCCGGTCGCGCAACTGGGTGGCCTGCTCGTACTGCTCGTCGGCGACGGCCTGGTCCTTGTCCCGGGTCAGCTGCTCCAGCTCCCGTTCCATGGACCGGACGTCCGTGCCCTTGGTCCGGGCCCGCAGCCGCACCCGGGCACCGGCCTGGTCGATGAGGTCGATGGCCTTGTCGGGCAGGCGGCGGTCGGTGAGGTAGCGGTCGGACAGCTCCACGGCCGCGACCAGGGCCCCGTCGGTGTAGCGGACCTGGTGGTGGGCCTCGTAGCGGTCCTGGAGGCCGCGCAGGATCTCGATGGCGTCCGCGGCGGTGGGCTCCGGCACCATGATCGGCTGGAAGCGGCGGGCCAGCGCCGCGTCCTTCTCGATACGGCGGTACTCCTCCAGCGTGGTGGCGCCGACGATGTGCAGCTCACCCCGGGCGAGGGCCGGCTTGAGGATGTTGCCGGCGTCCATCGAGCTGCCGTCGCCGCCGCCGGAACCGGCGCCCACGACCGTGTGCAGCTCGTCGATGAAGATGATCAACTGGTCGGAGTGGGCGCGGATCTCACCCACGATGTTGTTCATCCGCTCCTCGAAGTCACCCCGGTAGCGGGTGCCCGCGACCACACCCGTGAGGTCCAGGGCGACCACGCGGCGTCCGATCAGCACGTCGGGCACGTCCGCTTCGGAGATGCGCTGCGCGAGCCCCTCCACGATGGCCGTCTTGCCGACTCCCGCGTCACCGATCAGCACCGGGTTGTTCTTGCCGCGCCGGGAGAGGACCTCGACGGTCTGCTCGATCTCCTGGTCCCGGCCGATCACCGGGTCGATCCGGCCCTGCCGGGCCAGCTCGGTGAGGTCCCGCCCGTACTTGTCGAGGGTCGGCGTGTTCGTCGGGCGCGGACGCTCGGACGGGGGGACCTCCGGCGCCTCGGGCGGTTCGGAGGGCGCGAAGCGGGCCGCGTTGAGGATGTGCCCGGCGGCCGAGTCGGGGTTCGAGGCCAGGGCGCTCAGCACGTGCTCCGGGCCGATGTAGCCGTAGCCGCGGGCCCGGGCCATGTCGTGCGCGTCCAGCAGGGCGCGCTTGGCGGCCGGGGTGAGGGAGAGCGCGGTCGGGGGCGGGGCGTCGTCCGGCGTGTGCTGGGCCGGGCCAGAGCGGTCGTCGATCTGCGACGCCAGTGAGTCCGGGTTCGCACCGGCCTTGCTGAGCAGGGTGCGTGTGGGTTCGGTGGCGAGCGCCGCCCGCAGCAGGTGCTGCGTGTCGAGGTCCCGGCTGCCGTGCTCGGCGGCGTACTGGGCGGCGCCGCGGACGAGCTCCCGGGCCGGCTGGCTGAGCAGCCGCCCGAGATCGATCTGCCGGGGACCGGGACGCGGTCCGCCGAAGAAGCGTGCGAGGAATTCTCCGAAGGGATCCGAGCCGTAGCCCTCCGGGCTGGTGAAGCCGCTGCTCATGGGCCTTCCGTTCCCGGCGTCCCCGGCGCGCGGGCGGGGGACGCCCTCGCTGGTCGACGTGCCGGGGTCGGGTAACCCGGGTGGCAGCCGGTTACACCTGGGGCGCGCTCGTAGAACACCTTCGCACGATCGTCGGCTAGGGGCACCTTTGGGATGTATCCGGGTAATCCCGGCGCAGGTCAGCGTGCGGTCAGGATCCTCGGCCCCGAGTCAGTGATCGCCACCGTGTGCTCGGCGTGGGCGGCCCGGGAACCGTCGTTCGTCTTCAGGGTCCAGCCGTCGGGGGCCGCGTGGAAGTCGTCCCTGCCGCCCGCGACGACCATGGGCTCGATGGCCAGCACCATGCCGTGCCGCAGCCGCATGCCGCGCCCGGGGCGGCCCTCGTTCGGCACCCCGGGGTCCTCGTGCATGCGGCGGCCGATGCCGTGGCCGCCGAAGCCGTCCGGGATGCCGTAACCGGCGCCCCGGCACACCGTGCCGATCGCGTGGGCGATGTCGCCGATGCGGTTGCCGACGACGGCCGCCTCGATCCCGGCCGCGAGGGCCTGCTCGGCGGTCTCGATCAGGCGGAGGTCCGCCGCGCGCGGGGTGCCCACGACGAAGCTGAGCGCGGAGTCGCCCACCCAGCCGCCCAGTTCGGCGCCGAAGTCGATCGAGACGAGGTCGCCGTCGCGCAGGCGGTAGCGGGTCGGGATGCCGTGCACGATCGCGTCGTTGACCGAGACGCAGAGGACGGCGGGGAAGGGGGTCGGTGCGAAGGACGGGTGATACCCCAGGAAGGGTGAGGTCGCGCCCGCCTTGCGCAGCACGCCGTGCGCCACCTCGTCCAGTTCCAGCAAGGACACGCCCACGGCGGCCGCCTGCCGGGCAGCCGTCAGGGCCCGGGCCACGACCTGGCCCGCCTCGTACATCGCGTCGATAGAAGTGTCTGTCTTCAGCTCCACCATGCCAATTACTATACCGGTATTAGAATGGGGTCATGGTGCGCACCCCTCTCACCCCCGAAGAGCGCGAACGCGGCGAGCGGCTCGGCAGGCTGCTGCGTGAGGCGCGTGGCGACCGGAGCATGACGCAGATCGCGGCGAGCGCCGGCATCTCCGCGGAGACCCTCCGGAAGATCGAGACCGGCCGGGCCCCGACTCCGGCCTTCTTCACGGTGGCCGCGCTGGCCGGCGTGCTCGGACTGTCCATGGACGAACTGGCCGGACAGTGCGTGCCCGTACCCTTCTGAGGCTCCTGCGCCGCGCGTGAAAACTCCCCGTAGCACGCCCGTAACACGACTGGTGTTGCCTACGGATCGGAGTGCTCCGGTCTCACGGGAGTTGAGCGATGGCGGCGGATCAACTCCCGGCAGAAGTCGGGGAGTTCGCGACCTACCTGGACGGTCTGCTGGCGCGCCTTGACCCCTCCGGCGGCTGGTGCGCGGTGTTCTGGCAGCGCGACCCGGAGGGCATGCGGGCCTGCCTCGACGGGCGCGAGATGCCGCCCTGGGACGTGGTCGAGGCCCTGCTGCGGGATCTTGCCGGGCAGTACGGCCCCGGGGGCGCCGGCCCGGAGACGGACCGGGCCCGCGCCCTGCACGCCGCGGCGCTCGCCGCGTACGACGGCCGGCCCGGGGGCCGCGCCGCCCTCGGCGATCGCCTCGACGTCATGCTTCGCGAACAGAAGTACGCCGCCGAACGCCAGGCCGCCCTGGCCCGCCACCTGACCTCGGCCGCCACCCGCGAGCAGGCGGACGCCCTGCGCGTCGACCTGGCCTGGGCGCGGGATGACCACGAACGGGCCGTCGCGCGCTGCGCGGAACTCCGGGCGCGGATGGCCCACCTGGACCGACGGGACCGGGAGTTCCTCCCGAGGGCGTGGGAGGACGCCGCCGGGCCGTCCACGACTGGTGGTGGTTACGAGCCCGGGGGCCGGCGGGCGGGGACCGGCGCTCCCGGCCGGCAGGGCGCCGGAGGCCTGGAAGCCGGGCGGCGCACCCCGACGAGCCGGCCCGCCCAGGGGGAAGCCGCCGGGGTCGACGCGCTGCCGGCCCGTGCCCGGGCGGGAGCCGGCGCCGAGAGTAGGTATGACGCCGGAGGCCGGGAGGATCGGCGGAGCGCCCGGCAGTACCTCCCGGGCCGGCCCGCCTCCGGGGAAGCCGCCGGGGCCGACGTCTTCCCTGCCCTTGACCCGGCCGGGGCCGACGCCGCCGGCCACTACGACGCCGTAGAGCGAGAGGCTCGCCGGCAGGCCCGGCCGTACCCCGCGAGCCGGCCTGCCCCGGGGGGAGCGGCCAGGGCCGCCGGATCCGAGGCTGTCCTCGCCTCTGACCCGGCCGTGGCCGATGTCGCCGGTCAGTACGACGCCGGAGGCCATGAACGGCGGTCGGCCCCGCAGTGGCTCCCGGGCCGGCCCGCCTCCGGGGAAGCTGCCGGGGCCGACGCGCTCCCCGCCCGGGACCCGGCCGGGGCCGACACGGTCGGCCGCTACGACGCCGTGGGCCAGGCGGCCCGGGGGTACGCCCCGCAGCATCCCGCGAGCCGGACCACCCACGGGGGAGCCGCCGCACCCGGTACGTCCGGCCGTGTGACCGCCGGGGGCGCAGACCCGGCCGCGACCGCCCCCGGCGCGTTCGGCACCCCGGCCGCGGGCTCCACCCCCGTAGCGTCCGGACCCCCACCCACCGGCTCCACTCCCCTGGCTTCCGAACCCCGACCCACCGACCCCACCCCGGCCGCCCCCCGGCCCCCCACCGCCAAACAGCGCAAACGACGTCGCGGCAGTGCTCGTTTCGCCGGGATGGCGGACGAGGGTGGCGCAGCCGTAGTCGTGCCGCCGGCAGCCGTCGTGCCGGAGCTGCCCGCGCCCGCCCCCACGGCCCCCGGCCGGACCCCACGCGGCGCCCGCTTCGCCGGGGCCGCCGAGGAGGCGGTGGTGGGACAGGCGGTACCGGAGGCGGACCGGCCCGGGGCCGTGGAGCCGGCCGAGGTCGGGCGGACCGTCGACCTGCTGGCCCGGCTGCGGAGCGAAGGGCGCAGCGGGGAGGCACACGCGCTGCTGACCGAGATCGCCGCGTGGGAGCCCGCCCGGTTTCCGCTGCTCGCGGAGCGGCTGCACCGCGCCGGCCTGGACGCCGACTGGCAGACCCTGCTGTGGGAGGCCGCCTCGCTGCCCGCCGGGCGACTGGTCGCAGCCGCCGACGCCCTGGTCGCCGCCGGGCGGGCGGGGGACGGGCAGCAGATGCTGCGGCAGGGCGTCGCACGGCCGCCCGGCGAGGTCGGGGACGCCGTCCTCGGCCTGGCCGCCGAGGGGCGCCATCGCGAGGTGCGCGTGCTGCTCGACGCGTACGTGAGGGCCCGGACCCCCGAGGAAGCCGCCCGCAGCGCCGCACCCGACCCGCAGCGCCTCGTGCCGCTCCTCCTGGAGGCCGCCCGGGGGGTGTCGGACGAGCGCAGCTGGGATCTCGTGCACGCCCTGCGAGTCGCCGGATTCCCCGCCTGACCGGCGACGTCGCACCCGGGGCGACTCACCCACAGGAGTGCGAATCGCGCAATGCCCCGCGGGTTGGCGACGATGGTCTTGGCAACCCCGTGCCAGAGGCTTACGTTCGTGGCTCTACGGCCCGCTTCTACGGGCGTAGAGGCGCAGACGTCGCGTCGAAGGAGCAGCTCATGGCCAACGTCGTACGTGCCGCCCTGGTCCAGGCCACCTGGACCGGCGACACCGAGTCCATGGTGGCGAAACACGAGGAGCACGCCCGCGAGGCGGCCCGCCGGGGCGCGAAGATCATCGGTTTCCAGGAAGTCTTCAACAGCCCCTACTTCTGTCAGGTCGAGGAGCCGGAGCACTACCGCTGGGCCGAGCCCGTCCCCGACGGGCCGACCGTGCGGCGGATGCGGGCGCTCGCGCGCGAGACCGGCATGGTGATCGTCGCGCCGGTGTTCGAGGCGGAGCAGCCCGGCTTCTACTACAACACCGCGGCCGTGATCGACTCCGACGGCACCTATCTCGGCAAGTACCGCAAGCACCACATCCCCCAGCTCAAGGGCTTCCGCGAGAAGTTCTACTTCAAGCCCGGGAACCTCGGCTGGCCCGTCTTCGACACGGCGGTCGGCAAGGTCGGCGTCTACATCTGCTACGACCGCCACTTCCCGGAGGGCTGGCGCCAACTCGGCCTGGCCGGCGCCCAGCTGGTCTACAACCCCTCGGCCACCCACCGGAGCCTGTCCTCCCACCTGTGGCGCCTTGAGCAGCCCGCGGCCGCCGTCGCCAACGGGTACTACATCGCCGCGATCAACCGCGTCGGGCAGGAGGAGTACGGGGACAACGACTTCTACGGCACGAGCTACTTCGTCGACCCGCGCGGGCAGTTCGTGGGGGACGTCGCCAGCGACAGCCAGGAGGAACTCGTGATCCGGGACATCGACCTCGACCTCATCGAAGAAGTGCGGCAGACGTGGGCCTTCTACCGCGACCGCCGTCCCGACGCCTACGAAGGGCTGGTGCAGCCGTGACCAACGACCTCCTGGGCCGCCACCGGGCCGTGCTCCCGGACTGGCTCGCCCTCTACTACGAGGAGCCCCTGGAGATCACCCACGGCGAGGGCCGCCACGTCTGGGACGCGCAGGGCAACCGGTACCTCGACTTCTTCGGCGGCATCCTCACCACCATGACGGCGCACGCGCTGCCCGAGGTGACGAAGGCGGTGAGCGAGCAGGCCGGGCGGATCATCCACTCCTCCACCCTGTACCTCAACCGCCCGATGGTCGAACTCGCCGAGCGCATCGCCCAGTTGAGCGGCATTCCGGACGCCCGCGTCTTCTTCACCACCTCGGGCACCGAGGCCAACGACACCGCCCTGCTGCTGGCCACGGCGTACCGGCGCAGCAACACCATCCTCGCGATGCGCAACAGCTACCACGGCCGCTCCTTCAGCGCCGTCGGCATCACCGGCAACAGCGGCTGGTCCCCGACCTCGCTCTCCCCGCTCCAGACCCTGTACGTACACGGCGGCGTGCGCACCCGCGGCCCGTTCGCCTCCCTCAGCGACGACGCCTTCATCGCGGCCTGCGTCGACGACCTGAAGGACCTGCTCGGCCACACCCGCCCGCCGGCCGCGCTGATCGCCGAACCCGTCCAGGGTGTCGGCGGCTTCACAGCACCACCGGACGGGCTCTACGCCGCCTTCCGCGAGGTGCTGCACGAGCGCGGCATCCTGTGGATCGCCGACGAGGTGCAGACCGGCTGGGGCCGCACCGGCGAGCACTTCTGGGGCTGGCAGGCCCACGGCCGCAACGGGCCGCCCGACATCATGACCTTCGCCAAGGGCATCGGCAACGGCATGTCCATCGGCGGGGTCGTCGCCCGCTCCGAGATCATGAACTGCCTGGACTCCAACAGCATCTCCACCTTCGGCGGCACCCAGATCACCATGGCCGCGGGCCTCGCCAACCTCAACTACCTGCTGGAGCACGACCTCCAGGGCAACGCCCGGCGCGTCGGCGGTCTGCTCATCGAACGGCTGCGGGCCGTCGCCGCGCACGTCCCGGCCGTACGGGAGGTGCGCGGACGCGGGCTGATGATCGGCATCGAGATCACGAAACCGGGGACCGACGAGGCCGATCCGCAGACCGCGGCGGCCGTCCTGGAGGCGGCCCGCGAGGGCGGCCTGCTGATCGGCAAGGGCGGCGGGCACAACACCAGCTCGCTGCGCGTCGCCCCGCCGCTGTCCCTCAACGTCGCGGAGGCCGAGGAGGGCGCCGCGATCCTGGAGAACGCTCTGCGGAGCATCCCGTAGCAGTGCACCGATCAAGGGGCCCGCCATCATGACCATCACCCCGGATTCCCTGGAGCCCGCCCTGTCGGTCCGGCAGGTCCTCACCCTGGAACGGGTGCTCGCCGGGGAGCCCGAGGTGGTGGCCGGCGCGCGCCACCTCGACCGGCCGGTGCGCTGGGTGCATGTCGCCGAGGCCGCCGACGTCGGTGTGATGCTCAGCGGCGGCGAGATGGTCCTCACCACCGGTGTGCTGCTCGCCGGTGACGAGGACAAGCAGGCCGAGTACGTCCGGTCGCTGCACCGCGCGGAGGCCGCCGCCGTCGTCCTCGGACTCGGCCGCGCCTTCCCCGCGGCGCCGGACGTGATGCGCCGGGCGGCCGAGCGGTGCGGGCTGCCGATGGTCGTCCTGCACCGTCCCTTCCCCTTCGCCGAACTGACCGAGGAGGTCCAGTCGCGGCTCGTGCGGCGCAAGTTCGCAGCCGTCAGCCTCTCCGAGGCCGTCCGCACCGAACTCACCGCCCTCATCACCGCCGGCGCCCCGCTGCAACGCCTGCTCGACGAGGTGGCCCGGCACAGTGCCTGCCCGGTCGTCGTCACCAACCTCGCCCATCGCGTCCTCGGCACGGCGGGGGAGCGGTCCGCGGTCGACGACGTGCTGCGCGACTGGGAGCGCATCGCCCGGCAGGCGTGGGGGCACCACCCAGGCCGTTCAGGCACTGGGGGAGGCGTCGAGGGCGACGGCTGGATCCGGGCCGAACTGGGTGGGCGGGGGGAGCGGTGGGGACGGATCGTGCTGTGCGGCTACCGCGGCGACACCGCCACCGGACGGCTGCTGGCCGACCGCGCCGCCGAGGCTCTCGTCCTGCACCGCATGCTCGCCGGCGGCGCCGCGTGCTCCTGGGAGGAGCAGTCCGCGCAGAGCCTGCTGACCGACCTGGTCAGCGGCGTCGTACCGGCACGGCAACTGCTGCCCCGGGCCCGGGCGGCCGGGCTGCCGGTCAACCGGCGCACCTTCGTGCCGCTGGTCGTCCGCGACGGCGACCCCGCCCGGCTCGAACGGCTCCTGCGGCTGCTGGGCCTGCCCGGGCTGGTGGCCGAACTGGCCGACGGGGCGACCGCCGTGCTGCTGAGCCTGCCCCGGGACCAGGACGCGGGCGCCCTCGCCGCGCACTTCGCGACCCGGCTGCGGACCGAGACCGGTCCGGACCACACCGTCGTGGCCGCGGCCGAAGCCCGCGCCGCCTGGGACGACGTACCCACCGGACTGCGCGAGGCCCAGCACGTCGCGGACGCCGTGGCCGACTCCTCCGCGGTCCTCGACCTCCCGCCGGTCGTGCGCCTGAAGGACGTCCACCTGCGCGGCCTGATCCGGCTGCTGCGCGACGACCCGCACGTGCAGTCCTTCGCGGAGCGGGAGCTGGACGGGCTGCTGCGCGAGACCGACGAGGACCTGCTGTCGGTGCTGCGCACCTACCTCGCCACCGGCCGCAACAAGTCCCGCACCGCCCAGCTCCACCACGTCTCCCGGCCGGCCCTCTACCGCCGCCTGGAGGCGATACAGGTCCGCCTCGGGGTGGACCTCGACGACTTCGAGCAGGCCGCCTCGGTGCACATCGCTCTCCTCGCGCACGACGCGCAACAGCAGTGAAACACGCGACCACCTGGGAAAACGGCGGTGAAACATGGGACTCCGACAGAGTGACACGGTGGCACGCTGCACGCCCTCGGACGTGACACGCTGCAACTCAAAGGCGCCCTTCGCCCTCCCTAGGCTCACGGCACACCGAGCGACCGGAGGTCCCGATGAGCCGAGTGATCCGCGCCGCCGTCTTCCAGACCGCCTGGACGGGCGACAAGGAATCGATGATCCAGGTCCACGAGCAGGCGGCCCGCGACGCGGCCGCGCAGGGCGCTCAAGTCCTGTGCTTCCAGGAGCTGTTCTACGGCCCGTACTTCTGCCAGGTCCAGGACCCGGCCTTCTACGAGTACGCCGAGCAGATCCCCGAGGGCCCGATCGTGCGCCGCTTCCAGGCACTCGCCGAGGAACTCGGCATCGTCCTGGTGCTGCCGATGTACGAGGAGGAACAGCCCGGCATCCTCTACAACACCGCCGCCGTGATCGATGCCGACGGCTCCTACCTCGGCAAGTACCGCAAGACGCACATTCCGCAAGTGCGGGGCTTCTGGGAGAAGTTCTACTTCCGCCCGGGCAACAGCGGCTGGCCCGTCTTCGACACGAAGGTCGGGCGGGTCGGCGTGTACATCTGCTACGACCGCCACTTCCCCGAGGGCTGGCGCGCCCTGGGTCTCGCGGGCGCCGAGATCGTCTTCAACCCGTCGGCGACCTCCCGCGGCCTGTCCGGCTATCTCTGGCAACTGGAGCAGCCGGCGGCGGCCGTGGCCAACGAGTACTTCGTCGGCGCGATCAACCGGGTCGGTGTCGAGGAGTACGGCGACAACGACTTCTACGGCACCTCGTACTTCGTGGACCCGGAGGCCCAGTTCGTCGGCGAGGTGGCGAGCGACAAGGAGCCCGAACTGGTCGTCCGCGACCTGGACATGGCCAAACTCCGAGAAGTCCGCGACCGCTGGCAGTTCTACCGGGACCGCGCGCCGGGGGCGTACGGGCCACTGACAGCACCCTGAGAAACCCGGGGGCGCGGGGAACTGCGCGACCAGCCACAGCCAACCGTCACGTTCAAACGGCGAGGAGCGACAGAGCATGAGCACCCGAACCGTCATCCGCGGCGGCCTCGTCATCACCGCATCCGACGAGATCCACGCCGATGTCCTGATCGAGGACGGCCGCATCGCCGCCCTCGCCGCGTCCAGCACCCCGGCGGCGCGGGCCTTCACCGCAGACCGCACGATCGACGCCACCGGAAAATACGTCATCCCCGGCGGCGTCGACGCCCACACCCATATGGAGCTGCCCTTCGGCGGCACCTTCGCCTCCGACACCTTCGAGACCGGCACCCGGGCCGCCGCCTGGGGCGGCACGACGACGATCATCGACTTCGCCGTGCAGAGCGTCGGCCACAGCCTGCGCGAGGGACTCGACGCCTGGCACGCCAAGGCCGAGGGCAACTGCGCCGTCGACTACGGCTTCCACATGATCGTCTCCGACGTCAACGAGCACACCCTCAAGGAGATGGACCACCTGGTCGAGGAGGGCGTCACCTCCTTCAAGCAGTTCATGGCCTACCCGGGCGTCTTCTACAGCGACGACGGACAGATCCTGCGCGCCATGCAACGCTCCGCCGACAACGGCGGCCTGATCATGATGCACGCCGAGAACGGCATCGCGATCGACGTCCTGGTCGAGCAGGCACTCGCCCGGGGCGAGACCGACCCGCGCTACCACGGCGAGGTCCGCAAGGCCCTGCTGGAGGCCGAGGCCACCCACCGCGCCATCAAGCTCGCGCAGGTGGCCGGCGCGCCCCTGTACGTCGTGCACGTCTCGGCGACGGAGGCGGTCGCCGAGCTGGCCCGGGCCCGCGACGAGGGGCTGCCCGTCTTCGGCGAGACCTGCCCGCAGTACCTGTTCCTGTCCACCGACAACCTCGCCGAGCCGGACTTCGAGGGGGCCAAATACGTGTGCAGCACGCCGCTGAGGCCGAAGGAACACCAGGCCGCACTGTGGCGCGGCCTGCGCACGAACGACCTCCAGGTCGTCTCCACCGACCACTGCCCCTTCTGCTTCGTGGGCCAGAAGGAACTCGGCCGCGGCGACTTCTCCAAGATCCCCAACGGCCTGCCGGGCGTCGAGAACCGCATGGACCTGCTCCACCAGGCGGTCCTGGACGGCCACATCTCGCGCCGCCGCTGGATCGAGATCGCCTGCGCGTCCCCGGCCCGCATGTTCGGCCTGTACCCGAAGAAGGGCACCATCGCGCCGGGCGCCGACGCCGACGTCGTCATCTACGACCCGCACGCCGAGCAGGTCATGTCGGCCGAGACGCACCACATGAACGTCGACTACTCGGCGTACGAGGGCAGGCGCACCACCGGCCGGGTCGAGACGGTCCTCTCGCGAGGCGAACACGTCATCACCGAGCGGGAGTACACCGGACGCGCCGGGCACGGCGTGTTCACCCCGCGATCCACCTGTCAGTACCTCAACTAGGAGTGGCGCAGATGGACTTCGGACTCGTCCTGCAGGCCGACCCGCCGGCCTCGCGGGTGATCAGCCTGATGAAGCGCGCGGAGCGGAACGGCTTCTCGTACGGCTGGACCTTCGACTCCGCCGTGCTGTGGCAGGAACCGTTCGTGATCTACAGCCAGATCCTCGCCAACACCACGACCCTGAAGGTCGGGCCGATGGTGACCAACCCCGGCACCCGCACCTGGGAGGTCACCGCCTCCACCTTCGCCACCCTCAACGACATGTTCGGCAACCGCACCGTCTGCGGCATCGGCCGCGGCGACTCGGCGATGCGGGTGGCCGGCCGCAAGCCCAACACCCTGGCCCGGATCAGCGAGGCCATGAAGGTCATCCGGGACCTCGGCAGCGGAGGGGAGGCCGACCTCGGCGGCGGCACCGTGGTCCGGTTCCCCTGGATCAAGGAGGGCGCCGAACTGCCCGTCTGGATGGCCGCGTACGGCCCCAAGGCCCTGAAGATGACCGGCGAGGAGGCGGACGGGTTCATCCTCCAGCTGGCCGACCTCTATCTCACCGAGTACATGGTCAAGGCCGTGAAGGACGCGGCCGTCGCCGCGGGCCGGGACCCCGCCGAGGTGACCGTCTGCGTGGCCGCCCCGGCCTACGTCACCGAGGACGACTCGCCCGAGGCGCTCGCCCACGCGCGCGAGCAGTGCCGCTGGTTCGGCGGCATGGTCGGCAACCACGTCGCCGACCTGGTCTCCAAGTACGGCGAGCACTCGGCCGCCGTCCCCGACGAACTCACCGACTACATCAAGTCCCGCGAGGGCTACGACTACTCCCACCACGGCCGCGCCGGCAACCCGGACACCCGGTTCGTGCCCGACGAGATCGTCGACCGGTTCTGCCTGATCGGCCCGGTCGAGAAGCACATCGAGAAGCTGGAGGCGCTGCGCGCGCTCGGCGTGGACCAGTTCGCCGTCTACGACATGCACGACGCACAGGAGGCCGTGATCGAGGCCTACGGATCCCGGGTGATCCCGGCCGTCAACGGCTGACCTCCACCGCCCCACCCCCTGTGAACTCCCCCTTCCCAGCGGCTCGGGAAGGGGGCCCAGGACGCTCACCCATGCACCCGGAGCGCACCCCCCCATCGGCGCCACCGCACGGCCTTTCCCGTCCCACCTCCCCTGATTGGCCCGGCCCATGACCGATACCGCTCCCACCGCCCCACCGCCGACCACCCAAGTCACCCTCGCCGACGGCCGGGTGGAGATCGCCCCGGGCGCTCCCGCACCGACCGGCCCCTACGCCAACGAGGACCTGCTCCCGGTCCCGGTCGAGAAGCGCACCTGGACCACCTACAACTTCTCCGCGCTGTGGGTCGGCATGGCCCACAACACCGCCTCCTGGACCCTGGCCTCCGGGCTCATCGCCGTCGGCATGGACTGGAAACAGGCGGTGCTCACCATCGCCCTGGCCAACGTCATCGTGCTGATACCGATGCTGCTCACCGGGCACGCAGGGCCCAAGTACGGCATACCCTTCCCGGTCTTCGCCCGGGCCTCCTTCGGTATCCGCGGCGCCAACCTCCCCGCCGTCGTACGGGCGTTGGTGGCGTGCGGCTGGTTCGGCATCCAGACCTGGATCGGCGGCGAGGCCATCTACTTCCTGGCCGGGAAGCTGATCGGCAGCGGCTGGACGGACGCGGCGGAGGTCGGCGGCTACGCCTGGACGATGTGGCTGTCGTTCGCGCTCTTCTGGGCGCTCCAGGTCGTCATCATCTACCGGGGCATGGAGACGATCCGCCGCTTCGAGAACTGGGCGGCGCCCTTCGTGCTCGTCGGCGCGTTCGTGATGCTGTGGTGGATGAGCGACAAGGCGGGCGGCTTCGGCCCGCTGTTCGACCAGCCCTCCGAGCTGGGCTGGGGCGCCGACTTCTGGAAGCTGTTCGCGCCCGCGCTCATGGGCATGATCGGCTTCTGGTCCACGCTGTCGCTGAACATCCCCGACTTCACCCGCTACGGCAAGAGCCAGAAGGCGCAGACCCGGGGCCAGGCCCTGGGCCTGCCGACCACCATGACCCTCTTCGCGTTCCTGTCGGTGATGGTCACCTCCGGCTCCCAGGCCGTCTACGGCGAGGCCATCTGGGACCCGGTCCAGCTCGCCGCCAAGACCGACAACACGGTGGGCCTGCTCTTCGCACTGGTCACCGTGCTGGTGGCGACGCTCTCCGTCAACGTGGCGGCCAACCTGGTCTCGCCGGCGTTCGACTTCTCCAACATCGCGCCCCGCCGCATCAGTTTCCGGGCCGGCGCCCTCGCCACCTGCGTCCTCGGCGTGCTGATCTTCCCGTGGAAGCTCTACTCCGACCCGCAGGGCTACATCTTCACCTGGCTCGGACTGGTCGGCGGCCTGCTCGGCACCGTCGCGGGCATCCTCATCGCCGACTACTGGATCCTGCGCCGCACCCGGCTCGACCTCGCCGACCTGTACCGCCCGGACGGCCGCTACTGGTACGAGGGCGGCTGGAACTGGCGGGCCGTCGTCGCCTTCGCGGTCGGCGGTGTCCTCGCCGTCGGCGGCGCGAGCTTCAAGCCGCTGATCGACGGCCGTCCCATCCCGGCGCTGGCCGATCTGGCCGACTACGGCTGGGCGGTGGGCCTGGGCACGTCGATGGTCCTGTACCTGGCGCTGATGGCCACACGGGGCCGCGGCACCGTCTGAGGAAGCCCGGCGCGCTGGAGGGCCGTTCAGCCCTTGTCGCTCTCCAGCGCGGCCACGGCTTCCTTCGCGGCCTTGATGGCGCCCTTGTTGATCGCGTCCGTGCTGGGCGCCTTCTTCGACTCGAAGTCACTGCCGTTGTAAGTGATCATCACCAGCGCGTTGGAGGCGCGGGCGATCACGACGCCCTCGCGGGTCTCCTGCTTGTCCTCAGTGGTGAGGTTCACGACAGAGTAGGCGCTGTCCCCCAGACCGGGGACGGCCCCGCCGCCGCTCTTCTTGTCGACGTGCGCCGCGTACGACTTCTCCGCGGCGTCGTCCGACTCCATCACCTCGAACGACACGTCGAGCCAGCGGTAGTCGTACCCCTTGAGCGCGTTCCAGGAGCAGGTGCGGCGCAGTTCCGAGTCCGTGGACGGGATCTCCTTGCCGGCCGTCTTGGCGCCCGGCACCAGCGACTCGATCGTCTTCTTGGCGACGCTCTCGCACGGGGCGGGCGCGGCCGGGTACGCCTTCGACACCGTCGACGTCGACGGGGAGGACGCGGACTGTGTCCCGGTCTTCTCTTCCGCCTGCTTGTGCTCCGCGGCCTGCGGCGCGGCGAGCGGACCGGACGACAGCGCCCAGCCCGCCGCGGCGAGCACCACCACCGGGGACAGACGGGCGGTCAGGGCGAGGGGCAGAGGTAGGGAACGCACGGCGCCCTTCTCGTGGGGGACGGAAGGTGCGGAGCGGGTCCGCACGGCGGACGGGACGACAGTCTCACACGAGTGTCTGTGGTGCGGAAGTGCGAACTCGCTCCGTGGCTGCGCGGTGACGGGAGACCCCTTTCCACCGCCCGGAAATCGGTCGGTTCAGCAGCCGGTGGGTGGTTTACCCGAGGTTTTGCCGGGACCCCGACCAGGGGAGGGGGACGGATGGCGTGGCCCCTGAGCGCCCCGGACGACGAGAGAAGAAGGCCGTATGTTCACCACCCGCCCCACCCTCCAGGGCACCTTCGGCATGGTCTCCTCCACCCACTGGCTCGCCTCGCAGTCCGCGATGGCCGTCCTGGAGAACGGCGGCAACGCCTACGACGCGGCCGTGGCGGGCGCCTTCGTGCTGCACGTCGTCGAGCCGCACCTCAACGGCCCGGCCGGCGAGGTGCCGATCCTGCTCGCCCCGGCCGGCGGCGAGGTGCGGGTGCTGTGCGGGCAGGGCGTCGCACCGGCCGGGGCGACCGTCGCGCACTACCGGGGCCTCGGCCTGGACCTCGTCCCCGGCACCGGGCCGCTCGCGGCCGCCGTACCGGGCGCGTTCGACGCCTGGATGCTGCTGCTGCGCGACCACGGCACCCTGGCCCTCGAAGACGTCCTGACGTACGCCATCGGCTACGCCGAGCACGGCCACACGCCGGTGGAGCGCGTCGGTGAGACCGTCGAGACCGTGCGCGAGCTGTTCGAGACGGAGTGGACCTCGTCGGCGGACGTCTACCTGCCCGGCGGCAAGACACCGCGCCCCGGTGAGCTCTTCGCCAACCCCGCACTCGCCGCCACCTGGAAGCGCCTGCTCGCCGAGACCGCCGGCGCGGGCGACAGGGAGGCGCGGATCGAGGCCGCCCGGCAGGTGTGGCGCGGCGGGTTCATCGCCGACGCCCTCGTCCGCCAGGCCGGCCGCCCCACCAAGGACACCAGCGGCCGGCGGCACACCGGCACCCTCGCGGCGGCCGACCTCGCCACCTGGTCCGCGACCTACGAGACACCGGCGACGTACGACTGGAACGGCTGGACCGTGTGCAAGCCGGGCCCCTGGAGCCAGGGCCCCGTCCTCCTCCAGCAACTCGCCCTGCTCCCGCCGGACCTGCCCCCGTACGGTTCGGCCGACTACGTCCACCTCCTGGTCGAGAACTGCAAGCTCGCCATGGCCGACCGGGAGGCCTGGTACGGGGGCGCCGCCGACGTACCGCTCGACGACCTGCTGTCCGACTCGTACAACACCGCCCGCCGCGCCCTCGTCGGCGAGCGGGCCGGGAACGACCTGCGGCCCGGCAGCCCCGGCGGACGCACTCCGCGCCTGTGCGCGCACGCGCGCGTGGCCGCCGCAGCGCAGGAGGGGTTCGACGCCCTGGGCGTCGGCGAACCGACCGTCGCCAAGAGCCCGGCGTCCCCCGTACCGGGCGAACCGGAGATTCTCGCCGACGGCACCACCCGCGGCGACACCTGCCACCTCGACGTCGTCGACCGCTGGGGCAACATGGTCTCGGCCACCCCCAGCGGCGGCTGGCTCCAGTCCAACCCCGTCGTGCCCGAACTGGGCTTCCCGCTCGGCACCCGGCTCCAGATGACCTGGCTGGAGGAGGGCCTGCCCAACTCCCTCACCCCCGGCCGCCGTCCCCGCACCACCCTGACGCCCTCGATCGCCCTGCGCGACGGCGTGCCCGTCATGGCGTTCGGCACGCCCGGCGGTGACCAGCAGGACCAGTGGCAGCTGCACTTCTTCCTCGCGGTGGCGCTGCGCGCCCCCGTGCGCGGCGGACCCGACCTCCAGGGCGCGATCGACGCCCCGAACTGGCACAACGACAGCTTTCCCGGTTCCTTCTACCCGCGCGGCATGCGCCCGGGCAGCGTCACCGTGGAGTCCCGCACCGACCCGGCCGTCGTCGCGGAACTGCGGCGCCGCGGCCACGACGTGACCGTGGGCGGCCCCTGGTCGGAGGGCCGGCTGTGCGCGGTCGCGCGGGACCCGGAGACCGGCGTGCTGTCGGCCGCGGCGAACCCGCGCGGGATGCAGGGATACGCGGTGGGCCGCTGACCCGGCGGGGAACCGCCGACGCGCTGCGCGCGTCGGCGTCCGGCAGACCCCGCTGTTCATCGCGAGGTCACCCGGGGTGCACCCGGCGGGCGGGGGCTGTCAGTGGCACGTGTTGTCATGGAGGGGTGATCGACAGCAACGAAACCATCGAAGAGTTTCTCGCACAGCACGCCTTCGACGTCGAAGAGGCGATCCGCAAGGCGGCCGCCTCCGAGATCATGCCCCGCTGGCGCCGGCTGGCCGCACATGAGGTCGACCAGAAGAGCGGCCCGCACGACCTGGTGACCGACGCCGACCGCAAGGCCGAGCTGTACCTGACCGAGACGCTGGTCGCTCTGCTGCCCGGCTCGGTCGTGGTCGGCGAGGAAGCGGTCCACGCCAACCCGGCGTCGTACCAGGCGATACGCGGCGACGCCCCGGTCTGGATCGTCGACCCGGTCGACGGGACACGCCAGTTCGTCCGCGGCGAGGCGGGGTTCTGCACCCTGGTCGCCCTGGCTCACCGCGGCACCCTTCTCGCCTCCTGGACGTACGCGCCCGCCCGTGACCGGCTCGCCACCGCCCAGCGGGGCAAGGGCGCCCACCTCGACGGGGAGCGGCTGTTCGCCGGAGTGCCGGAGCCCGGCCGGGACCTGCGCGTGGCCACCTCCCACCCCGACTACACGACGGACGAGGAGAAGCACGCCCTGCTCGGCCTGCGCGCCGACGGCGTGGCACCGCGCCCGTGCGGCTCGGCCGGACTGGAGTATCTCGCCATCGCCCGCGGCGAGTCGGACGCGGTCGCGTTCTCCTGGGAAGCCGCCTGGGACCACGCGGCCGGGCTGCTGCTGGTCGAAGAGGCCGGCGGCACGAACCTGACGCTCACGGGCGAGCCGTTCCGCATCGCGGGCGGCAACGCCCTGCCCTTCACCGCCGCCCGCGACGCGGCCACGGCCCGCCGGGTGGTGAGCCTGTTGTCGGGCGGGGCCTGAGAGGCATCCCGTCGCGTGGTGCACACAGGCGACTACACGGTGTGTGCGAGCGAGGGGTTTCGGTCGCCGCAAAGCGGCCCTACCCGCCGGAAATCACCGGCGGCCGGTGACTGTCAGTCCCCGGGCATATCCTGATCCCCAGTGGCCGTCGGCTGACGAAGGGGTCCGAGGTGCCGTCGATGCTCGATGCCGTCGTAGTGGGTGCGGGGCCGAACGGACTGACCGCGGCCGTGGAGCTGGCCCGCCGCGGCTTCTCCGTCGCCGTCTTCGAAGCCCGCAGCACCGTGGGCGGCGGAGCCCGCACCGAGGAGCTCACCCTCCCCGGCTTCCGGCACGACCCGTGCTCCGCGGCCCACCCCCTCGCCATCAACTCCCCGGCGTTCCGCGCCCTGCCGCTGGAGCGGTACGGCCTGGAGTGGCTGCACGCCGAGCTGCCCATGGCGCACCCCTTCCCGGACGGCACGGCGGCCGTCCTGGCCCGCACGGTCGGCGAGACGGCCGCCTCCTTCGGCCCGCGCGACGCCGGGGCCTACCGCAGGCTCATCGAGCCCTTCCTGCCCAAGTGGGACACCCTCGCCCGGGACTTCATGTCCCTGCCGCTGACCGCGCTGCCCCGCGACCCGGTCACGCTCGCCCGCTTCGGCCTGACCGGGCTGCCCCCGTCGACGCTGCTGATGCGCCGCTTCCGCGACGAACCGGCCAAGGCCCTGTTCTCCGGGCTCGTCGCCCACGTCATGGCCCCGCTCGGCGGCCTGGCCACCAGTGCCATCGGCCTGGTCTTCGCCCTCGCGGCGCACGCCCGCGGCTGGCCCGTCGCCCGCGGCGGCTCCCAGTCCCTCTCCGACGCCCTCGCCGCCTACCTGCGGGACCTCGGCGGCAGCGTCCACACCGACTACGAGGTCAAGCGCCTCGACGACCTGCCACCGGCCCGGGCGTACGTCTTCGACACCTCGCCCACCGCCCTGGCCCGCATCGCCGGTTTCGGCAACCACTACGCCGGCTACCGCTACGGACCGGGCGTCTTCAAGGTCGACTACGCGCTGGACGGCCCCGTGCCCTGGACCGCGAAGGAGGCCCGCGCCGCCGGCACGGTGCAGGTCGGTGCGAGCAGCGCGGAGATCGGCGCGGCCCTGGTCGCGGCGGCCCGGGAGGGCCGGGCCCCCGACAAGCCGTTCCTGATCACGGTCCAGCCGAGCGTCGTCGACCCCACCCGGGCTCCGGCCGGCAAGCACGTCTTCTGGGCCTACGGACACGTCCCGCACGGCTGGACCGGCGACCTCACCGACACCATCGAGCGCCAACTGGAGCGCTTCGCCCCGGGATTCCGCGACCGCGTCCTGGCCCGGGCCACGGCCGGCCCGCCCGAACTCGCCGCCCGCAACGCCAACTACGTCGGCGGGGACATCGCCTCCGGCGCGGCCTCGGGACTCCAGCTCCTGCTGCGCCCCAAGCTCACCCCGTTCCCGTACCGCACCCCGCACCCGGCCGTCTTCATCTGCTCGTCGGCGACCCCGCCGGGCCCCGGAGTGCACGGCATGTCGGGGCACAACGCGGCCAAGGCCGTCTGGAAGCGGCTGAGGCGGATATGACGACCATCGAGCTGGTCCAGGGCGACATCACCCGCGAGAGCGTCGACGCCATCGTCAACGCCGCCAACTCCTCACTGCTGGGCGGGGGAGGGGTCGACGGGGCGATCCACCGCCGCGGCGGCCCCGCCATCCTGGAGGACTGCCGCAGGCTCCGCGCGGCGCACCTCGGCAAGGGCCTGCCCACCGGCCGGGCGGTCGCCACCACCGCGGGCGACCTGGACGCCCGCTGGGTCGTCCACACCGTCGGCCCGGTGTTCAGCACGACCGAGGACCGCTCCGGCCTCCTCGCCTCCTGCTACCGCGAGTCGCTCCGCGTCGCCGCTGACCTCGGCGCCCGCAGCGTCGCGTTCCCCGCCATCTCCACCGGCGTCTACGGCTGGCCGATGGACGACGGCGCCCGCATCGCGATCGAGACCGTACGGGCGGCCGGCACGACGGTCGAGCAGGTCAGGTTCGTCCTCTTCGACCGGCCCGCGTACGAGGCGTTCGCCGCACACCTTCACTGAACCGCGCGACGGCGGCGCTCAGACGGGCTCGGGCTCGAAGTGCCGCAGCAGGTCCCGGCCGGGCTGCACGACGCCGTAGCTGTTCTCCGGCACGCTGTTCCACACCCCGGGGAGATCGCCCAGCGGTTCCGACACCACCAGCCGGGTCTCGTCCGAGATGTGGTTCAGGAAAGCGAGATCGGGATGCAGGGCGCGCACGTCCTCCACCCGGCTGCTGTAGTACAGCGAGCGAGAGGCCCCGCCGCTGGAGTACCGGAAGAACCACACCCGCTCGCCGTCGGTCACCGCGATCGTCATCTGGAGCGGCTCCGGCACCCCGTGCTCGTGTCCGAGCCGCTCGACGAGCCCCGCCATCCGGGCCACCGCGCCCGGCGGATCGGCGTCGAGACCGAAGGTGAGGGCGACGTGGAACATCACCTCGGAATCCGTCGTGCCCTCCAGCGAAGGGAACAGCTCCGGCGCTATGGACATCATGAGATCCCGGCGCATCGCGGAGAACCCGGTGATCGCCCCGTTGTGCATCCACATCCAGCGTCCGTGCCGGAAGGGGTGGCAGTTGGTCTGCTGCACGGCGGTGCCGGTCGAGGCCCGCACATGGGCGAAGAACAGCGGCGAGCGGACGTGGTCGGCGATCTCCCGCAGATTGCTGTTGCTCCAGGCCGGACCCGTGTCGCGAATGACAGCGGGAGTGCGCAGGTGCCACGCGTACCAGCCGACGCCGAAGCCGTCGCCGTTGGTGGTCTCGACCCCCATCCGCGCGTGCAGACTCTGGTCGATCAGCGAGTGCTCGGGGCGGTAGAGGACGTCGTCGAGCAGTACGGGGGTGCCCGAATAGGCGAGCCAGCGGCACATGGTCGGTCCTCCCGTTCCGAGCGGTGACCTCAGGAGACTGCGGCCGGAGCGGTGGCCGCATCGCCCGCCACGGGTGGTTGAGGGGGGACGGCGAAGCCCGGGCATGCGCGGCAGGGCGAAGCTTGAGATGCTGAGCGGGACGATCGCCAGTTCAGGACCGACTGACGGACGGCAGGCAGGGGTGAGCCCCATGGCCGCAACCGATGAGACGCCGGAGGCGGGGTTCGCCGACCCCACCGGAGACCCGCTGCTGCGCACCCGGTTCGCCCTGTCGGCCAGGCCCGCGACCTTCGTGCACCGGCCGCGCCTGACCAGGCACCTCGACCAGGCCCTGACCACGCCCCTGACGATGGTCAACGGCTCGGCCGGCGCGGGCAAGACGCTCCTGGTCGCCGACTGGGCATCGGGCCTGAACCGTCCGGTCGCGTGGCTCACCGCAGAGAGCACCGACCAGGCCCCCGGCGTGTTCTGGGCGCACGTGCTCCAGGCCCTGCGTGCGGCAGGCGTGCCGGTGGCGAGCGAGGTCGGCAGCCCGGCGGAGGCCGGTCGCGTGGACCAGCGGACGCTCACCCGCCTCGCCGCCGATCTCGAAGGCAGGGTCGATGGGACGCTCGTCGTCCTCGACGAGTTCGACCGAGTGGTCTCCCGGGAGATCGCCGAACAGCTGGAGTTCGTCCTGCACCACGCCGGGCGGGGCCTGCGTCTGATCCTGGTCACCCGCACCGAACCCCTGCTGCCGCTGCACCGCTACCGGGCGTCGGGCGAGATGACGGAGATCCGGGACGCCGAGCTGGCCTTCACCCCCGAGGAGGCGCACGAGCTCCTGACCCGGCACGGCCTGGACCTGCCCGCGAGCGCCGTGCTGGCCCTGGTGGAACGCACCCGCGGCTGGGCCGCGGGTCTCCGGCTCTCCGCGCTCGCCGCCCGGCAGGGGACGGACCCGCACGCCTACCTGAAGCAGTTCGAGGCGGACCACAGTGCGGTGGCCGACTTCCTGCTCGCCGAGGTGCTCGACCGGCAGGCACCCGGCACCCAGGATCTGCTGCTGCGCATCAGCGTTCTGGAGCGCTGCTGCCCCGACCTGGTCAACGTGCTGACGCAGCGCACGGACGCGGAGCCCATCCTGGCCGCGTTGCAGCGCGAGAACGCCTTCGTCCACTACCTCGGCCACTCCTGGTACAGCCTGCACCCCCTGTTCGCCGAGATCCTCCGCGCCCACCTGCGCGAGCGCTTCCCCGGCCTGGAGCCGGAACTGCGCAGCCGGGCGGCCCAGTGGCTGCGCAGCTCCGGAGCCCTGCCCGAAGCGCTCGCCCAGGGAGCGGCGGCGGACGACTGGGAGTTCACCGCACGGGCCGTGGTCGACGACCTCGCCCTCGGTCAGCTCTTCACCGGCCTGCGCTCCGACGACCTGTCCGCGCTGTTCGAGCGGATGGGCCCCGACGTCAGGGGCCCGGCCCCGGACCTCGTCCGCGCGGCCCGCGAGCTGGCCGGCCGCGACGTCGAACACGGTCTGGCGCACCTGCACCGGGCCGAGGAGGAACTGGCCCGGGACGACGCGACGGACCCCGCGGCGGCCGGGCTCACCTGCGCCCTGCTGGAAGCCCTGGCGGCGCGCCTGACCGGAACCCCGGGCAGGGCCGAGCGCGCCGCGGAGCAGGCACGGGCCCTCCGGCCGGAGGTTCCCGGACACCTGCTCGACGAGCACCCTGAGCTGAACGCCCTGCTGCTCACCCACCTGGGTTCCGCCCGGCTGTGGGCCGGGCGCTTCGAGGACGCCCGGACCGTCCTGTCGGCGGTGGCCGGACGACCCGGCGGCGCGGCCATGGCGCTGCCCCGGTGGGAGGCGCTGGGGCACCTGGCTCTGATCGACTACCTGAACGGCTGGCTCGGCCGGGCGGAGCACAAGGCCCTGGCGGCGGCCGGCCAGGCACAGCGCTACAGCCTCCCCCAGCGGTCCGGTGCAGGTCTCGGCGCGCTGGTCCGGGCCGCCGTCCTCATCGACCGTGACGAACTCGACGAGGCGCAGGCGCTCCTCGACGAGGTCGCCGCCTCCCACCTGCTCGGAGAGGATCCCGTCGAGGAGGCGGGCCGGGTCCTCACCCGGGGCCGGCTGCTGCTCGCCAGGGGAGACGCCCGGGCCGCCCTGGCGGCGGCGGACGCGATCGTCCCGGCCGTCGTGGGGTCTCCCTGGGCCGAGGACCATGCCGCCGCCCTCGCCTGTGCCGCCTACCTGGCCCAGGGGCAGCCCGAGTCGGCCCGCAGGGCCGTCGAGCGGGTGGCCGACCGCCGGGCGGCCTGCACCGTGCAAGCCGCCCGGGCCCGGCTCGCCGCGGGTCACCCCGATCAAGCGCTGGAGATGCTCCACAGTCTGCCGGAGACCGAGCGGCCCGGGCCGGCGGTGACCGTCCGGGCCACACTCGTCCGCGCCCAGGCCGCCCACGAACTCGGCGATCACACCGCCGCCCACCGCCTGCTCGGCCGGGCCCTCCGGGACGGTCGGCGCGAGCAGCTGCGCCTGCCGTTCCTGGAAGCCGGTCCCTGGATCCGCCCTCTGCTGAGCACCGGCCGCCTGCGGGAGCTGGCGGCCGGCTGGCTCGTCCCCGGGCCCGGGCACGGTCCGTCCGCCCCCACGGCGCAGCCGCCGCCACCGGCGCTCGTCGTCGAGGAACTGAGCGCGCGCGAGCGTGACGTGCTGCGCAGGCTGGCCGAGATGAGGTCGACGGAGGAGATCGCGACCGACCTCCACGTCTCGGTGAACACCGTGAAGACCCACCTCAAGAGCATCTACCGCAAGCTCGCGGTGAGCCGGCGCGGCGACGCGGTACGCCGTGCCCGCGACGCGCGGATCCTCTAGACCGTACGGACCGGACCGGCACCCCTCGCCCGGGGCGGGTGAGGCGCGACGACGGCTCTGCGGCTGCGATGGACGGGTGAGAAGCCGGCGCCCCCTGTTCGTCCTCGGCACCGCCCAGTTCCTGATGGTGCTGGACACCTCCGTCATGAACGTGTCCATCAGCCGCCTGGTGGAGGACTTCGACACCGAGGTCACCGCCATCCAGGCGGTCATCACCCTGTACGCCCTGGTCATGGCGGCGTTCATGATGGTCGGCGGACGGCTCGGGGACGTCCTGGGCCGCCGGCGCATGTTCCTCCTCGGGCTGGCGGTCTACGGCACCGGCTCGGCCCTGACCGCCGTCGCGCCCAGTCTGTGGGTCCTCGCGCTGGGCTGGTCGGTCATCGAGGGGCTCGGCGCCGCCATGGTCCTGCCGTCCATGGCGGCCCTCGTCGCCGAGTCCTACCGCGGACGGGACCGGGCCGTCGCCTACGGCGTGATAGGCGGTCTCGCCGGCGCCGGCATCGCGGTGGGGCCGCTGCTGGGCGGCTGGATGACGACGTACCTCACCTGGCGTCTGGTCTTCGCCGGCGAGGTCGTGGTCGTCGTGGTGGTGCTGCTCTGCCACCGGGTGATCCCCCGGACGGCCCCGAGGAAACCGCGGCCCCGGCTCGACGGCGTGGGTGTGGTGCTCTCCGCCTCCGGCCTCGGACTGGGCGTGCTCGGAGTGCTCCAGAGCACCACCTGGGGCTGGGTGCAGCCACGCGACCCGCCCTTCACCGTCCTGGGCTTCGCCCCCACCCTGTTCGTCGTCGGCGCCGGAGCGGTGGTTCTGTCCGTCTTCGTGCACTGGGAGCGCCGGCGGGACGCCCGGGGGACCGACGCTCTGGTCCACCTGTCGCTGCTGGGCAGACCGGTCCTGCGGTCCGGACTCCTGATGCTCCTGAGCCAGAACCTCATCCTGCTGGGGCTGTTCTTCGCGATCCCGCTGTACTTGCAGGTGGTGCAGGGCTTCGACGCGTTCGAGACCGGCCTGCGGCTGCTCCCGGTGTCCTTCACCATGCTCGCGGCCTCCCTGTTCGCCGCACGGCTCGGCCGGCTGGCGGGTCCGCGGCGGGTGGTGCGGCTGGCTCTGCTGACCCTCGCGGGATCGATCGTGTGGCTGCTGGCGACCATCGACCCCGCCATCGACGACGCCCAGTTCGCCGGGGCCATGGCCCTGCTGGGCGTGGGCATGGGCCTGCTCGCCTCGCAGCTGGGCAACGTCGTCCAGTCGGGCGTCGGCGAGGAGGAGCGCAGTGAGGCGGGCGGGCTCCAGTTCACGGCCCAGAACCTGGGCTCCGCGCTGGGCACCGCGCTCATCGGGTCGCTGCTCATCGGAGCCCTGGTGCACGCCTTCAGCACCCAGGTCGAGGCCGACCCCCGGCTGTCGGACGAGGCCCGCAAGCAGACCGGCGTGGCCCTGGAGGCCGGGGTCAGCTTCGTGTCCACGGGCCAGGTCCGCTCGGCGGCCGAACGGGCCGGTCTGCCGCCCGCGGAGGTCGAGGCGGTCACCGACTCCTACGCCTCGGCCCAGCTCGACGGGCTGAAGGCGGCCGTCCTCGCGACCGGCGGGATCACCCTCGCCAGTTTCCTGGTCACATCGCACCTGCCGACCGCGGGGCAGAGCTCCGCGCGGCGGCCCGGCGGCGAAGGAGAGGTCTGATGGCCATGGACCGCGGTGCCGCACGCAGGGCACGGGGCGTGGAGCGCCGGGCCCACGCCGACTACACCGGCGGCGTCTACGGGTCCATGCTCGCCGCCTCCGTGGTGATCGGGGCCGGAACGCTGGGGTCGCTGCCCCGGCTGGAACTGGTGCTGCTGCTCGTGCTGACGGGTGCGGTGTTCTGGCTGGCGCACGTGCACGCGCAGCTGTTCGGAGCGCGGCTGGCGCAGCGGACCGTCGACCGTGCGACCGTTGTGCACGTGTGCCGCGACGAGTGGCCGATCCTGAAGGCCGCGGTCCCGCCCGCCGCCGCTGTCGCCGTCAGCCCTCTGCTGGGGCTGGACGTGCAGGGCGCCGTGTGGCTCGCACTCGCCGTGGCGGTGGCGGAGCAGGTCGGCTGGTCGGTGGCCGCGGCGGTGCGGGCCGGGGCCTCCCGGGGGCAGCTGGCCGGCTCGGCGGCGGTGAACCTGCTGCTCGGTCTGCTGATCATCGCCTTCAAGTTCGTCGTGAAGCACTGACGTGCCCCTCGCGGGCCGGGCGGAGGTTCACCTGCGCCGGGTGAGGGCGCACGGTTCGCCGAGGCGGACCATCGCTAGGGAAGGGCGTGCCTCACCCTCTCGGGCCGTCCGCGGGAGAGCAGCTCATGCGCTACGAGATCCGCATCGCCGGACAGATGTCGGAGACACTGGCCAAGGTCTTCCCGGAACTGGACCACGTGGTGGTGTCCGGGCAGACGCTGCTGTTCGGGCCCGTCGTGGACGACGCCCACCTGTACGGTCTGCTGACCCGTTTCCAGTCGCTGGGGCTCAGGGTCGTGGAGATGCGGCAGTTGCCGGAGTGACAGCAGTTGCCGGAGTGACCGGCTCACCGGGGCGACGGTTCACGACGCCGCTGTCCGGATCCTGCCGGACCGGGCGGCGGCACCCAGCGCGGCGAAGTCCCGCTCGTTGCGGTCGGCGTAGGACTGCGCGAACGCGGTGAGGGCACGATCGAAACCGTTCCCGCCGCCCAGGTACGCCCCGATGGCGATGGGGTCGCCCGAGCGGGCATGGGCCCTGGCCAGGCTCGCTCCGCACAGCCCGGCGAACAGCCGCAGCAGCCCCGGGTCCATCGTGTCCGGCCGTGCGATGCCCTTCCAGTCGCGCAGCTGGCGTACGTAGAAGTCCCGCTCGTGCCCGTCGAGGCCCGTGGCGTGCGTCCAGCCGAGGAGGATGTCGCTGGTCGTCTGGATCAGCCGCTGGCCCGCCACCACGCGGCGGCCCTCATTGTCGTAGCGGATGCCGTCGGTGTGGTCGGCGAGTACCGACGCCTGTGCCTCCTTGGCCTGGAGCAGCAGCGGATCGTCGTCGTCCCGGCCGAGCAGGAGCACGATCCAGCAGCGGGTGCCGACGCTGCCGACACCCACCACCTTGCGGGCGATGTCGACCAGCCGGTAGCGGCGCAGCAGATGCCGTCGCTCGGACGACAGGGTCCGCACGTACCCCTCCAGGACGGCGCGCAGCTCCCTCTCCTGCCCGCGGGGCGCGGAGTCGGTCACCAGGTCGCGCAGCGGTGTGATCAGGGGCGGGTCGGGGGCGATCCGCCGGCCCTCGTCCGTGACCCGGGTGAGCTTCTCGAAGGCCTGGACGTGCGTGCGGGTCCTGGCCTTCGCCGCCGCCTCGGCGGTACGGCGCCTCGCCTCCTTGGTCATCGACGCGGCCATGAGCTCCCGCAGCCGGTCGGCGTCGTCCTGTGCGTACCAGATGTCGAGGTTGCGCATGCCGGCGAACTCCCGCATCCGCTGCCGGTAGGCCCGCACGCACGCCTCCACCACCCGGTTCTGCTCCTCGGCCTCGAAGCCGTTGGCCCGGCCCGCGATGGCGAGACTGGCCGCGAGCCGCTTGACGTCCCACTCGAACGGCCCGGCCAGGGTCTCGTCGAAGTCGTTGATGTCGAACACGAGATGGCGTTCCGGCGAGGCCAGCAGCCGGAAGTTCAGCAGATGGGCATCGCCGCAGAGCTGCACCCGCAGGCCGGTGTCCGAGACCGCCCCGAGGTCCGCCGCCATGACGGCCGCCGCGCCGCGGTAGAAGCGGAACGGGGACTCCAGCATGCGGGCGTAGCGGATCGGCACCAACTCCGGTATGCGGGTGGCCGACTGACGTTCCAGCACCTCGACCGGGTCGAAGCGCTGGGGACCCGCGTCGAAGTAGCCGTGGGAGGAGCGGGGGACGTGCCGTCGCACGTTCCTGCCCTCGGCCGCCCGCTCGGCCGGCGACAGGTACGTCGTGAGGGGACCCGGTACGGTCATGGCTCAGTCCTCCGGCCGCGAGGTGAAGTCGTCCGAGGGCTCCCGTCCCCGGCGCCGCAGACCCGCCTGTACGGCACCGGCGAGGATCCGTGCGGCAACGCCCACCAGCAGCAGTCCGCCCGCCATCTGAACCATCGTCAGTACGCGTCCGGTCTGGGACCGGGCGGTGACGTCCCCGTACCCGACCGTGGTGAACGTGGTGAGCGTGAAGTACAGGGAGTCCGTCTTGGTCAGCGGTTCGCTGAAGGAACCCGGGGTGGAGTGCTCCAGCAGGTAGTAGGTGCCGGCGAAGATCAGCAGGAAGAGGACCAGGGTGGCGGCCAGGGCCTCGACGGCCTTCAGCCGCGGGTAGGGCGAGTACGTGATGGCCCGCACCTCCCACCAGAAGACCACGATGCACAGCAGCAGTCCGCAGGCGAGCAGGACCGAGGTGCCGGTCGTGCTCCGTCCGTCCAGAGGCAGCACGTAGTAGACGGTGACGAGACCGGTCGCGATGAGCACCGCACGCATGAGGACGGCGGCCCGCGCGCGTCGCCGCGGACCGTGCGGCCGCCGAGGCCGCTCCCGCTCGTCGTCCTGCTCCTGCTTCTGCCGGAGCGGGGCGGACGCGGGCCGGGCCGGCGCTGGATCGTTCATCTCGTGTCTCGTGCTCCTTGCCGGCAGAGGGGGTCGTCCCCACCTCACCGCGGCGGGGCCGGAGGGGGATCACCCGCCGGGGGTGATCCCGAAGCCGGCGGGGCACGCGACGCTGCTCGGCAAGGGCGTTTCCGCAGACCGGCGGATCGCCGGTGAGGAGGAGCCATGGCCACGTCACCGGGTCGGGGGCCGCATGCGGGTGCCGAGTACGAGCCCGCGGGGCCGGCGTACGGCACCGCGGGCGACCCCGCGCAGCTGCTGGCGGCCCTCGGACGCTCCTGGACGTGGATCCTCGCCTCGGCGGTGGCGACCCTCGTGCCGGGCATCCTGCTCCTGGTCTGGCCCGAGGCCACCCTGCATGTCGTGGCGGTGCTGATCGGCCTGTACCTGCTGGCGGCCGGAGCGTTCCGCTTCGTCGCGACCTTCGCCCGGCAGGAGCAGGGCCACCGCCTGCCCAGCCTGCTCCTGGCCGTGCTGTACGTGCTGGCCGGAGTGCTGTGCCTGAGGAACCCGCTGCAGACCATCACCGCGCTGTCGCTGATCGTCGGCCTCGTCTGGCTGGTGTCCGGCATCCTCACGCTCTACACCGCCCTCGCCGCCCGGGACCTGCCGCACCGCGGCTTCGTCCTGGGCATGGCGGTGCTGGGCATCGTCGCGGGCATCGTGGTGCTCGCCCTGCCCACGGAGTCGGCCCGCGCGCTGACCCGGCTGCTCGGCCTGTGGCTCGTCCTGCTCGGACTGGCCGAGGCGGGGCTCGCGTTCGCCTGGCGGGCCGCGCTGCGCGGATCGTCCACGGCCGTTCCGCACGGCCCCGCCGGGAACGCCTGAACCGGGCGGGACACCTGACGGCGACCGGCCGTCACCGCATGCGAGGAGCAGCCATGGCCCCGACCGACGGTCCCGTCCCGTCATCTCCCAGCGAGGGACATGAGGGCTCGGGGCGCTTCCTGAGCACGGAAGAACACGCCGAGTACGAGCGGCTGCGCCGGAACGAAGGCGTACGGCACCGCCGGCTGCGCTCCTCCGGCGCCGCCGTGCTGCTCGTCCTGGCCCTGCTGCTCGCGCCGCTGTCGGTCGTCGCCGCCTGGGTGGACGACCAGGTCTCCGACACCGGCCGGTACGTGCAGACCGTGGCACCGCTCGCCTCGGACCCGGCGGTCCAGGACGTGGTGACCGACCGGCTGACCGACCGCGTGGTGGCCCAGGTGGATGTCGAGGCGGTGACGGAGGCGCTCACGCGGACGCTGGCGGACGCCGGGGCGCCGCCGCGCGTGGTGGAGGCGTCCGAGTCCCTCGCCGGGCCCTTGCGCTCCGCCGTCCGCGACGTCGTGGACAGGACCATTAGTCGCGTCGTGACCAGCGATGTCTTCGCACAGGCATGGGAGGGCGCCAACACGCGGGCGCACGCCGCCGTGGTGAGCATGCTCACCGGAGAGCGCGAGGGCGCGCTCCGCGCCGAGGGCGACACCGTGCAGCTCGACCTCGGCCAGGTGGTCGACCAGGTACAGCAGCGTCTCGTCGACGCGGGCTTCGACAAGGCCGCGGCCATCCCGGACACCGACCGGACCATCACACTGTTCCAGGCCGAGGAACTGGGCAAGGCGAAGGACGCGATGCGGCTGCTTGACACCCTGGGCACCTGGCTGCCCGTGCTGACGGTCGCCCTGGCCGCCCTCGCCGTGTGGACCGCTCCCCGGCACCGGCGCATGCTGCTGGTCACGGCTGTCGGCGTCGGCGTCATGATGATCGTGTTCCTGGTGGCGCTCGCCCTCCTGCGGCGGGTTTACCTGGACGCCGTGCCGAGCGCGACGCTGCCGCAGGACGCCGCCGCGGCGATCTACGACACCTTCGTCCGCTTCCTGCGCGACAGCACCCGCACCCTCCTCGTGGTGGCCGTGATCACCGCGCTGGCCGCCTACCTCTACGGCCCCGGGCGCGGGGCCCGGGCCGTCCGGAGCCTCGCCCGCCGGGGCACCTCGGCCGCAGGCCGGGGTCTCTCCCGCGCCGGCCTGCGCACCGGATCGGCCGGCCTCGCCCTGGCGGAGCACCGCTCGTGGACGACCGGCATCGTCATCGGCGCGGGGGTCCTGGCCCTCGTCCTGTGGAACCACCCCACGGTCGGCGCGGTCGCGCTCGTGGCAGGCCTGGTCGTCGTCGTGCTGATCGTCCTGGAGACGCTCGCCGCTGCCGCACAGGGCCCGGGCACGACGCGAACGGGCCCGGCCGCGGTTCCATGAGCCATGTCCGGCACCGCCGCCCCGGATCCGCCGTCCCGCAGGTCGAGGGTCGAGCGGATCTCGGCGCACCTGAGGTCCGGCCCCGCGGCCCAACTGCTGCCCCGGCTGGTCGCGCTCAACATCGTGGAAGGGGCGGTCCGGCTGGCCGCCCAGGCCTTCCTCGCCGTGCTGCCCCTGCTGATGTCGGTGGCGGCGTTCGCACCCGACGGCGTACAGGACCTGCTGGCCGACGCGCTCCAGGAGGTTCTCGGCGTCCGGGGCGACACGCTGGAGGAGGTGCGCCGCACCTTCGAGGCGACCGGACCCACCGCGAACACGGTCGGGGCCGTGGGTGTGCTCGTCACGCTGGCCTCGGCGACCGCCTTCAGCCGGGCGCTCCAAGCGGTGTGCCAACGGTGCTGGAACCTGCCCCGGGCCCCGCTGCGGGAGGCGGCCTGGCGCTGGCCGCTGTGGCTGCTGGTCTGGCTCGTCCACCTGCTCCTCCAGGCGCCGCTGCGCGGCGGTTTCGGCGCCGGTCCCGTGTTCGGAGCGGTGCTGTCCGTGCTCTGGGCGACGCTGCTGTGGTGGTGGTCGCAGCACCTGCTGCTGGGCGGCAGGGTCGGCTGGAGCGATCTGCTGCCGGGAGCGGCCCTGGCAGGGACGGGGACGGTCGCGCTCAGCTGGGCGGCCCGTCTGCTGATGCCCGCGGCCATGGACCGCAGCCTGGAGGAGTTCGGTCTGCTGGGGCCGGTGTTCACCTTCCTGTCGTGGCTGATCGCGGTGTTCCTGGTGGCCGTCTCGGGGCTGGCACTCGGGGAGGCGGTGGCCGCGTCCGCCTGGTACCGCGGAGCGCTCGGCACCCGTCGCCGGAGGCGCGGCGGCCGCACGATCACCCGCTCCGGGTGAGGCGGCCCCGCCCGCAGCGCGAGCACGCTGACAACGGCACACAACGGCTGCCGGGCGTGTGCCCGGAACGGAGGAGTGACATGAGTGCGCAGACCTACCTGGCGTACGACTTTCCGCTGCTGAGCGCCTTCTGGGCGATGCTGTGGTTCTTCCTGTGGATCATGTGGTTCGTGCTGCTCTTCCGGATCGTCTTCGACATCTTCCGCGACGACTCCCTGAGCGGCTGGGCCAAGACGGGCTGGCTGGCGTTCTGCATCGTCCTGCCCTTCCTCGGGGTGTTCGTCTACGTCATCGCCCGCGGCAAGAACATGGGACGCCGGGAAATCGCACACGCCCGCGAGCAGCAGGAGGCCATGGACAGCTACATACGGCAGACCGCCAGGAGCGGCGACGACCGGACGAGCAGCGTCGACGAACTCACCAGGCTGTCCGAGATCCGCGCCCGCGGTGACATCACGGACGAGGAGTTCCGCAAGGCCAAGGACCTTGTCCTGAGCGGATCCGGCGCGTCGGCGCCCTCGCCGCACGCCACTTCCACCTCCGGTCGCTGACCGCGCCGGACGCAACAGAAACGAGGCAGCAGATGGCAGCCACACACCCTACGCACGGGCACAGGACGGCGAAGCAGGGCCTGGCCACCGGCATGATGGTCTTCGCGGCCGTCATGCTCATGATCGCCGGGATCCTCGCCGTGATGCGCGGCATCGCGGCGATCGCCGAGGACGAGGTCTTCGTCTCGACGCCCAACTACGTCTTCGCCTTCGACCTCACCGGCTGGGGCTGGATCCACCTCGCCCTGGGCGTGGTCGCCGTTCTCGTCAGCCTGGGACTGTTCCAGGGGTCGGGCTGGGCACGGGTCACCGGCGTGGGCATCGCCGGACTCGTCATCATCGCCAACTTCCTCTCCCTGCCGGCCTACCCCGTCTGGTCCGTGGTCATGATCGCGATGTCCGCGTTCATCATCTGGGCCCTGTGCACCCCGCGCAGGGGTGACGCCTGAGGCGTCACGGCTCAGGCCCGCGTGCGGACCAGCAGCAGGGCCACGTCGTCGTCCGGTTCCGGACTCAGCGCGCTGAGCAGACTGTCGCTCGCGCGCTGAAGGCTGGGCCCCGCGTTCCGGAGCAGGCGGGTCAGCGTGTCGAGGCCCGTGTCGATCGGCTCCGCGCGGTTCTCCACCAGCCCGTCCGTGTAGAGGGCGAGCAGGGAGCCCGGGGCGAGTTCCACCTCCACCGTGCCGAACGGAACGCCGCCGACCCCGAGCGGCACACCGCCCGGCACGTCGAGGAGCTTCGCGCTGCCGTCCGCCCCGGCGAGCACCGGCGGCAGATGCCCGGCGCTGGACAGCTCGCAGGTGCCGCGCTCCAGGTCGCACACCGCGTACACGCACGTGGCGATCGCGTCACCGAGCGAGCCGGCGATGTCGTCGAGGTGGCGCAGCAGCTCCGCGGGCGGCAGGTCCAGCCGGGCCAGCGCCCGCGTCGCCGTGCTCAGCTGCCCCATGATCGCCGCGGCCTGGACACCCTTGCCCATGACGTCCCCGACGACCAGCCCGGTGCGCCCCGGGCCCAGCGGCAGGACGTCGTACCAGTCGCCGCCGACCTCGCTGAGGGCCGGGCGGTAGCGGGCGGCGATGTCCAGCCCCTCCCGCTGGGCGGGGGTGCTCGGCAGCAGACTGCGCTGCAACGTCAGGGCGGTGCCGCGCTCGCGGCCGTAGAGGCGCGCGTTGTCGATGCAGATCGCCGCCCGGGCGGCGAGTTCGGAGGCGAGCACCTGGTCCCGGTCGTCGAAGGGGCGCTCGTTGACCGTGCGGTACAGCGAGAGCGTGCCGAGCACCTTGCCCCGGGCCACCAGCGGCAGCGCCAGGTAGGAATGGGCACCGGCCTCGTGCAGGGCCTGGGCGGCCCGTGAGTCCCGGGCCAGGCGCCGCAGCATCTTGCCGTCCACGCGCTCGACCAGGACCGGGCGGGCACTGCGCACGCACTGCGTGATGACCCGCGACGAGCCGTATGTGGCGAGCTCGCCCACCGGGTCGGCGGCATGGATGGCGTCGGTCGGGTAGCCGGCCGCGACGGCCAGCGCCCGGAACTCCGCCGGGGCTCCGCCCGACACGGGGGTGATGGTGCCGCTGGCCACGACCGACTCCAGGACGTCCACGGCGGCCAGGTCCGCCAGCTGCGGCACGACCACGCCGGCCAGCTCCCGGGCGGTCTGCTGGAGGTCCAGCGTGGTGCCGATCTTCACACCGGCGTCGGCGATCACCGACAGGTGCTGGCGCGCCTGCGCGACCTCCGCCGCGGCCTGCTGGCGCTCGGTCACGTCCAGCACGGCCATCGCCAGCCCGAGCACCCGGCCGTCGGTGTCCTCGATGCGGTGGTACGACTCCGAGTAGGCGCGGTCCTGGAGATCCGCCGCCGTCCGCCCGACGGTCTGCTGGTCGAGCAGGGGTCTGCCGGTCTCCAGGACGTGCCGCATCCGGGCCTCGATGGCCGTCACGTCCAGGTCCGGCAGCACCTCACCCACCCGGCGCCCCAGCACGGCCTCCTCGGGCACGCCGTTGATCCGCTCCAGCGCGGGATTGACCCCGACCCAGCGCAGGTCGTTGTCGAAGACGGCGATGCCGAGCGGGGTCTGGTTGACCAGGCTGTGCGAGAGGGCGAGGTCGCGCTCCACCCGCCGTACGGTCGTCGCGTCCGTGGCGAGTCCCAGCAGGTGGGGCTGCCCCTCGGGGTCGAGGAGGCGCATCGTACGGAACTCCACGGCGCGTTCCGTGCCGTCGCGGTGCCGCAGCGGGAAGACACCGGCCCACCGGGCCCCCGTGCTGACCTGGGCGAAGAGCTCCCTGCCACGGGGCCGGTTCTCGGGGGAGACCAGGAGGGTGTCGGCGCGCTGCCGCAGGGCCTCCGCGGCGGTCCAGCCGAGCAGTTGCTCGATCTCGGGGCTCCACAGCGCGATGCGCCCGCCCGCGTCCAGGACCACGGCCGCGACCTTCAGCAGATCCAGCAGCCCACCGGGCGCGGCCGTGACGGCGTCGCGGTCCGAGGTCGCATACCCGTTCATGCGAGCCGCTCCTTCCGGCGCGGCAAAGGTACCGCCATGATCTGTTCCGCTGGCTGTCCGATGAGGTCACATTACGGTCGGAGGAGCGGCACTGTCGCGCCGAAATGACAAAAAACCGCGGGTGGGTGCCCGCTGTGGGAGGGAGTGGCTTCGTGGAGGACTGGACGCTGCGGGAGAGCCTGGTCACCGCTTCGGGGACCGTGCGCTGGGACCGGCTCGGCGACCCCGGCGCGGAGCCGGTGGTGCTGCTGCACGGGACGCCCTTCTCCTCGTACGTGTGGCACGAGATCGCGCCCGCCCTCGCCGCCGCCGGGTACCGCGTGCACGTGTGGGACATGGCGGGCTACGGCTCCTCCGGCATGCACGCCGACCAGGACGTCTCACTGGGCGTCCAGGGCCGGATCTTCGCCGAGCTGCTCGCCCACTGGGACCTGGAGGAGCCGGCGGTCGTCGCGCACGACTTCGGGGGGTGCGTGGCCCTGCGCGCCCATCTGCTGCACGGAGCCCGCTACCGGCGGCTCGCGCTGGTGGACCCGGTGGCGCTGAAGCCCTGGGGATCCCCCTTCTTCCGGCTGGTCGGGGAGCACAGCCGCGTCTTCGATCAGCTGCCGGCGGCCCTGCACGAGGCGCTGGTGCGCGAGTACGTCTCCTCCGCGAGCCACCTCGGCCTGCGTCCCGCCGTCCTCGACGCCCTGGTGGGGCCCTGGACGGGGGAGGAGGGCCAGGCGGCCTTCTACCGGCAGATCGCGCAGGCCGACCAGCGTTACACCGACGAGATCCAGCCGCTCTACCCGACGATCGACCTGCCCGTCACGGTGTGCTGGGGCACCGAGGACACCTGGATCCCGTTCGCCAGGGGGCGGGAGCTCGCCGCCCTGATCCCGGGAGCCCGGCTGGCGCCCGTCCCGGAGGCCGGTCATCTCGTCCCACTGGACGCGCCCGCCCGGCTGACGGGCGAGTTGCTCACCTTCCTCATGGCCTGAACGATCAGGAACGCACAAAGTCCGACGAGGTCATTGCTTCGATTGTGTGCGGGTCCTAGGGTGTGCCTGCTCAGCAGTTGCTCTCTCACCGTCAGTTGCCACGCGACTCAACAGAAACACTCAGCCCGGGTGGGGAGTTGAGGCCCGCAGCTGACGCGCCCTCAGTCCGTGCAGCACCGCACCTGTCGAACCGAGGAAGGCCACGTTCATGCCGCACCCCCCGCACCCGTCCCCCGCCGACCGGCCCGTCGTCAGCCGCCGCCGACTGCTGGAGGGGGGTGCCGCCGTACTCGGCGCGCTCGCCCTCTCGGCGTCGCCCACCGCATCGCACGCGGCCGGCCGGCGCGCGGCGGCGGACGGCCCTCCCGAGTGGAACGACGGCCTGAGCGTGTACCGGGTGGGCACCGAGCCGCCGCACACCACCCTCATGCCCTACGCGGACCTCGGGCAGGCCCTGAAGGGCGACCGGGAGCGCTCGCCGTACCGGCTGAGTCTCGACGGCACCTGGAAGTTCGCCTATGCGGACCGTCCCGACGACCGGGACACCGACTTCCACCGCACCGACCTCGACGACTCGGGCTGGGACACCATCCCGGTGCCTTCGGCCTGGCAGCTGCACGGCTACGACTTCCCGATCTACGTCAACATCACCTACCCCTGGTGGGGCCCCAACGGCCGCGGGGAGGAGGCCCAGCCGCCGGCCGCCCCGACCCGCTACAACCCCGTCGGCCAGTACCGCCGCACCTTCACCGTGCCCCGCAACTGGCAGGGCCGGCGCACCTTCCTGCACTTCGAGGGCGTCAAGTCCGCCCACTACGTGTGGATCAACGGCGAACTGGTGGGCTACCACGAGGACTCCTACACCTCCGCCGAGTACGACATCACGCCCCACCTCAAGCCGGGCACCAACCAGATCGCCGTGGAGGTGTACCGCTACTCCGACGCGGAGTGGCTGGAGGACCAGGACATGATCCGGCTGAGCGGCATCTTCCGCTCGGTTCACCTGTACTCCACGCCCAGCGTGCACCTGCGCGACTTCAAGCTGGACACCCCGCTCGGCGACGGCTACACCTCCGCCGAGCTCAAGGTCACCGCGCACGTACGCGACTACGGCGGCAAGGGCGGCGGCCGCTACACCGTCGAGACCCAGCTCTACGACGCCCGTGGCCACGCGGTCTGGTCCCGGCCCCTGAACCGTTCCGCCGACGTCCCGGACGGAGACGAGGCGACGGTCGAGGCGTCCAGAGCCGTCCCCGCCCCGAAGCTGTGGTCGGCCGAGCACCCGAACCTCTACACCGCCGTGCTCCGCCTGCGCGACCCCGCAGGCAAGGTGGTGGAGACCCTCTCGCACCGGGTCGGCCTGCGCGAGTTCGCGCTGAAGGACGGCCTGATGCGCATCAACGGCAAGCCGGTCTCCTTCCGCGGCACCAACCGCCACGAGATGCATCCCGTCACCGGCTCGGCGCTGACCCGGGCGCAGATGGTCGAGGACATCCGGATCATCAAGCGCCTCAACATCAACAGCGTCCGCACCTCGCACTACCCCAACAACCCCCTGTGGCTCGAACTCGCAGACGAATACGGCCTGTACCTCGTCGACGAGACCAACCTGGAGACCCACGGCATCCGCGACGAGTTCCCGGGCAGCGGCCACCCCGAGTGGACCGAGGCCTGCGTGGTCCGCGCCCAGAACATGGTCCACCGCGACAAGAACCACGCCAGCGTGGTCATCTGGTCCCTCGGCAACGAGGCGGGCGGCGGTACCACCTTCAACGCCATGCACGACTGGATCCGCTCCTACGACCCCACCCGCGTCATCCAGTACGAGGGCGACGACCGCCCGGGCATCAGCGACATCCGCTCCGAGATGTACGACAGCCCGCAACGGGTCGAGCAGCGCGCCAAGGACACGAGCGACACCCGGCCGTACGTGATGATCGAGTACTCCCACGGCATGGGCAACTCCAACGGCAACTTCAAGAAGTACTGGGACATCGTCCGCCGCTACGACGTCCTCCAGGGCGGCTGGATCTGGGACTTCGTCGACCAGGCCCTGAGCTGGCCCACCCCCACGCGCAAGCTGCTGACCGAGTCCGGCCCGGGCGCGCTGCGCGGCGAGATCATGGCACCCGCGGGCACCTTCGACCGGGCCAAGGGCGTCTCGGGCGGCACCGTCTTCCCCCGCGACCCCCGCCTCGACCTCACCGGCTCCCTGACCCTGGAGGCCTGGGTCACCCCGGACGTCACCGGCGGCCATCAGCCCATCATCGCCAAGGGCGACACCCAGTACGCCCTCAAGCAGAGCGACAAGAACCTGGAGTTCTTCATCCACGGCGGCGGGCAGTGGGTCACCGCGAGCTGGGCCCTGCCCGACGGCTGGACCGGCAAGGAGCATCACATCGCCGGTGTCTTCGACGCGGACGCCGGGACACTCACCCTGTACGTCGACGGCCAGGTGCGCGGCACCCGGACGACCACCCGCCGTCCCGGCGTCAACACCGCGTCCCTGTCCCTCGCCACCGACATCGACAACCCGACCCGGGAGTTCAGCGGCACCATCCGCCGCGCCCGTGTGTACGCCCGCGCCCTGAGCGCCGCCGAACTGGCCTCGGACACCCGCAAGCCCGACGACGAGGGCGTGCGCCTCTGGTTCGACGCGGCCACCGCCGGCCTCACCGAGAAGCGTCCGCGCGACAAGTCGTTCTACGCCTACGGTGGCGACTGGGGCGACAACCCCAACGACGGTGCCTTCGCAGGCGACGGCATCGTCCTGCCCGACCGGACCCTCACCGGCAAGTCCGCCGAGGTCAAGCAGATCTACCAGGCCGTCGACGCAAGCCCGGCCGCGGGCGGCCCCGGTGCCGTCAGGCTCACCAACGAGTACCTTTTCACCAACCTCCGTGAGTTCGACGGCCGTTGGTCCCTGGTCGCCGACGGCAAGGTCGTCCAGCGCGGCCGGCTGACCCGCGACCAGCTGAACGTCGCCCCGCTGAGCAGCAAGGACATCAAGGTCCCGGTGCGGCTCCCGGCGAAGCCCGGGCCCGGCACGGAGTACTTCCTCCAGCTCTCCTTCACCACCAGGGAGGCCACTCCCTGGGCCAGGCCCGGCTTCGAGGTGGCGAAGCAGCAGCTCGAACTCGACGCGGACAGCCCGGCCGTGCGGCCCGCGCCGCTGCGATCCGTGCCCGCCCTCACCCACACCGACGGGGACAGGACCGTCACCGTGAAGGGCAAGGGCTTCGCCGTCACCGTCGACAAGGGCACCGGAACCATCACGTCCTACGAGGCGGGCGGGACCCGGCTCATCACCTCAGGGCCCGTCCCGAACTTCTGGCGGGCGCCCACCGACAACGACCGCGGCAACGGACAGCACACCCGCAACCAGCTGTGGCGCGACGCCGGAGCGCAGCGGAAGGTGGCCGACGTACGGGTGCGGCCCCTGGACGACCGGGCCGTCGAGGTCACCGTCACCGGCACGCTGCCCACCGGCACGGAGTCCACGTACAGCACGACGTACACGGTCTTCGGCAACGGCGAGATCAAGGTCGACAACACCCTGCACCCGGGAGCGGCGAACCTGCCGTACATCCCGGAGGTCGGCACCCTGCTGTTCCTGCCGCGGAGCCTGGACCGGCTGCACTACTACGGCCGGGGCCCCGAGGAGAACATGTGGGACCGCAACAACGCCACCGACGTGGGTCTGTACTCCGGCACCGTCGCCGGGCAGTGGACCCCGTACCTGCGCCCCCAGGAGAACGGCAACAAGACCGACGTCCGCTGGGCGGCGCTGACCGACGGCAAGGGGCGCGGACTGCTGGTGTCCGGTGAGCCGCTGCTGGAGGTCAACGCCTCGCACTTCACCCCCGAGGACCTGTCCGTCGGCGCCCGCCACGACTACCAGCTCACCCCCCGGGACGCGGTGGTCCTGCGGGTCAATCACCGCCAGATGGGCGTGGGCGGCGACAACAGCTGGGGCGCGCACACCCACGACGAGTTCAAGCTCCTCGCGGGCCGCGACTACGCGTACACCTACCGGCTGCGTCCGCTCACGCGCGTGAGCGAGGCGATGGAGGCCTCGCGACGGCCGACCGCCACCGCGTAGCCCGGGTCAGCGGCGCCGCCTCATTCGGCGGCGTCGCTGATGCCCAGCCGCAGGTGCTCCACGTGGTACACGGCCTGGTCGAGCAGCTCGGCGACATGGTGGTCGTGCAGCTGGTACACCACCGAACGGCCCCGGCGCTCGCCCACGACCAGGCCCAGGTTGCGCAGCAACCGCAGCTGGTGCGAGCAGGCCGACTGCTCCATGCCCACCTCGGCGGCCAACTCCGTGGCCGGCAGCGGGCCTTCGCGCAGCCGCGCCAGGATCAGCAGCCGGGAGGGCGTGGACAGGGCCTGGAGCGTGGTGGCGACCTTCGCGACGTTGTCCGCGTCCAGGCGCACGCGCTCGCCGGCGTCCTGCACGGGGGTGACGGCTCCATGACCCATGACGTCATCCTAGCGGCCCCACGCGAACACATGAATGAATCTTCAACTGTGCGTCCGGGGCCGTCCGCGCCGGCACGTCGATGTCGGATTCTCGCCAGCCCTGCGGCGCCCGGTGCCGGATGCTGAAGCCATGCAGATGGGGATGCACACCGACACCGAGCGCTGCGTGCGCGCCGTCCGCTCGAAGGACGCACGCTTCGACGGCTGGTTCTTCACGGCCGTCCTGACCACCGGTATCTACTGCCGTCCCAGCTGTCCGGTGGTGCCGCCCAAGCCGGGGAACATGGTCTTCCACCCGAGCGCGGCGGCCTGCCAGCAGGCCGGGTTCCGGGCCTGCAAGCGCTGCCGGCCCGACACCAGCCCCGGCTCTCCCGAGTGGAACCAGCGCGCCGACCTGGTGGCCCGGGCCATGCGGCTGATCGCCGACGGGGTCGTGGACCGCGAGGGGGTGCCCGGCCTCGCCGGCCGGCTCGGCTACAGCACCCGGCAGGTCGAACGCCAGCTCCTGGCCGAGCTGGGCGCGGGCCCGCTCGCACTCGCTCGCGCGCAGCGCGCGCAGACGGCCCGGCTGCTCATCGAGACGACCACCCTGCCCATGGCCCAGATCGCCTTCGCCGCCGGTTTCGCCTCGATCCGGACCTTCAACGACACGGTCCGCGAGGTCTTCGCCCTGGCCCCGAGCGAGTTGCGCACCCGCGCCCCGAAACGGCAGGGCACCAGCACACCCGGGGCACTCTCCCTGCGGCTGCCGTTCCGCGCCCCGCTCCACCCCGACAACCTCTTCGGTCACCTCGCCGCGACGGCCGTACCCGGGGTGGAGGAGTGGCGCGACGGCTCCTACCGCCGCACCCTGCGCCTTCCTTACGGCCACGGCATCGTGGCCCTCGCCCCCGAGCCGGACCACATCGCCTGCCGCCTGACCCTCAGTGACCTGCGCGATCTGACCGTCGCCATCAGCCGCTGCCGCCGCCTGCTCGACCTGGATGCCGACCCCGTCGCCATCGACGACCAGCTCAGCGCGGACCCGGTCCTCGCGCCGCTGGTCGACAAGGCGCCCGGCCGGCGCGTGCCGCGCACGGTCGACGAGGCCGAGTTCGCCGTCCGGGCCGTGCTCGGCCAACAGGTCTCCACCGCCGCCGCCCGCACCCACGCGGCCCGTCTGGTCATCGCGCACGGCGACCCGGTCGAGGACCCGGAAGGCGGTCTCACCCACCTCTTCCCGGCCCCCGAGGCCCTCGCGGCACTCGACCCCGAGACGCTGGCGATGCCGCGCACCCGCCGCACGACCTTCACCACCCTGGTCAGGACCCTCGCCGACGGCGACCTCCACCTCGGCGTGGAGAGCGACTGGTCCCGCACCCGCGAGCGGCTCCTCGCCCTGCCCGGCTTCGGCCCCTGGACGGTGGACGTCATCGCCATGCGCGCGCTCGGCGACCCCGACGCCTTCCTCCCCACCGACCTCGGCATCCGCCGGGCGGCCCGGGAACTGGGCCTGCCGTCCACTCCCGCCGCGCTCACCGCACGCGCCGGGGCCTGGCGCCCCTGGCGGGCCTACGCGGTCCAGTACCTCTGGGCGACCGACAGCCACCCGATCAACTTCCTTCCGGTATAAGGACGTCCGATGAAGCAGCACACCGTGACCGACAGCCCGTACGGACCCCTCACCCTCGTCGCCGACGACGGTGTCCTGTGCGGCCTGTACATGACCGACCAGCGCCACCGTCCGCCCGAGGAGACCTTCGGCAGCCGCGACGACACGCTCTTCGCCGAGGCGGAGGAGCAGCTGAAGGCCTACTTCGCGGGCGACCTGGAGGAGTTCACGGTCGAGCTCCGCCTGTACGGCACCCCGTTCCAGCGCACGGTCTGGGACGCACTGCGCCGCATCCCGTACGGCGAGACCCGTACCTACGGACAGCTGGCCGGCGTCCTCGGTGCCCCCACCGCCTCCCGCGCCGTCGGCCTCGCCAACGGCCGCAATCCCATCGGCATCATCGTGCCGTGCCATCGGGTGATCGGGGCGAACGGGGGCCTGACGGGGTACGGCGGCGGCCTGGAGCGCAAGCAGCGCCTGCTGGACTTCGAACGCGGAGCCTCACTCTTCTGACTCGGCTCCATGGCTCGTCAAATTTGACTAGGGTGGGGTCATGCCGGAGAAGACGATCCCGATCCTGCCCTGCCGGACCCTCCAGCCCGTCCTCGACTTCTACACCGCCCTCGGATTCCAGGTGACGTACCAGCAGCGCAGCCCCAACCCGTACGCGGTCGTGCAACGCGGCGGCATCGAGTTGCAGTTCTTCGCGATGAAGCAGTACGAGCCGGCCGCGTCGTTCAGCACCTGCTACCTCCTGACCGACGACGTCGACGGCCTCTACCGGGCGTTCCGCGCCGGTCTCAAGGAGACGTACGGCAGGATCCCCACCCGGGGGCTGCCGCGGGTCGGGCCGCTCAAGGACATGACGTACGGCGTGCGGCAGTTCCTCGTGACCGACCCCGGAGGCAACTGCGTCCGGGTCGGGCAGCGCACCGGCGGTGAGCGGCACCACGGGCCCGCCCCGGACGAGACGTTCGCGCGGGCCCTGCACTTCGCGTCCCTCCTGGCGGACTCCAAGGGGGACCCGGCGGGCGCCGCCAAGGTCGTCGACCGGGTGCTCGGTCTGACGGGCGAGACGCCGACCCGCGTCCAGCTGCTTCAGCTCCTCGTCCTGCGCGGGGACGTCGCGGCACGGCTCGGCGACGAGGAGGCGGCCGTCGCCACCCTCGCCCGGGCAGCCGCGCTCGACCTCACCGCGGCCGAGCGCGAGCAGGGCCGCGACGCGCTCACCCGCCTGGCGGACCTGCGGGGCTCGCTTCGGCCGTGAGGCCGCGCAACAGCTCCGGCAGCGCCGTGCCGATGGGGTCCCGGATGATCTCGTCGGCACGGTCGTCGTACGGGGTCGGCTCGGCGTTGACGATGATCAGCCGGGCACCGTGGTCGGCGGCGACGCCGGCCAGACCCGCCGCCGGCTGCACCTGGAGGCTCGTGCCGACGGCGACGAAGATCTGGCAGCCCTTGCTGACGGCGGCCGCCTGGCCGAGGACGACGGGGTCCAGCCGCTCGCCGAACATCACCGTCGCCGGCTTCATGATGCCGCCGCACTCCCGGCACGGCGGGTCCTCCTCACCGGCCTCCACCCGGGCCAGCGCGTCCGCCATCGGGCCGCGGGCGTGGCAGCCGGTGCAGACCACACTCCGCGCCGTGCCGTGCAGTTCGAGCACTTTGCGGGCCGGCATCCCGGCGAGCTGGTGCAGTCCGTCCACGTTCTGCGTGATCACCCGCACCGGCACCCCGGACCGCTCCAGCTCCGCCACCGCCCGGTGCGCGGCGTTGGGCTCGGCCCGCAGTGCCCCCGTCTCGCGCCGCATCCGCCAGGAGCGGCGGCGGATCTCCGGGTCGCCCATGTAGTGCTCGTACGTGACGAGCTTCTCGGCCTCGGGATCCCGGCGCCACAGCCCGTTCGGCCCGCGGTAGTCCGGGATGCCCGAGTCCGTGCTGATGCCGGCACCGGTGAGCAGGGCGACGAGGGGTCTGGCCATGTCACCGAGGGTAGGCCGGGCGAGGCGGCGTCGGCGAACGGATATCGGGCGGGGTCCCGAGCGGTGGGGGAGTGGCCGGGCCCGGTCAGAACACCCGGCGGCCGTCCTCCAGCTCCGCCGTGCCCGGCCCGTCCGCCAGGACGTCGAGGGCGGCCAGGACCCGGCCGCGGTGGGGGTCCGACAGGTACTCACCCAGTTCATCGCGCGCCACCAGCCGCCAGGACAGCAGCTCCTCCTCCTGGAGGCGGATCGCCTTGAACTCGTCCTCGCTCAGCACCCCGCCGTCGTACAGGTACGCCACCAGCGGCGGACGGCCCACGCCCTGCACCCAGTCCACCGTCAGCAGCCGGCCGAGCTCACGGTCCAGCCCGATCTCCTCCGCCGTCTCACGCCGTGCGCCCTGCCGTGGGGTTTCGCCGTCGTCGGACTCGATCGTGCCGCCGGGCAGCGTCCAGCCCTCCCGGTAGTTGGGCTCGACGAGCAGCACACGGCCCTCGCCGTCCCGGAACAGCACCGCGGCACCGGCCAGGACGCGGGGCAGGGAGGCGATGTAGGCGGCGTAGTCAGGAGAGGAGGTCATCGGTGCAGGGTAACCACCGCGCCCCGCATCACGTCAGGGCCGTCAGGCCGCCGGCTCCACCAGCCGCAGCGTCCGTTCCGCCAGTTCGCTGATCCGCACCCCGTCGTAGCCGAACACCGCGCTGCGGACCGTGTCCTCCAGCGGGGCCTTCCACTGGTCGGGGATGGCCGCCGCCCCGCCGAACACGCCGGCCACCGAACCCGCGGTCGCACCGTTGGAGTCGGTGTCCAGGCCCCCGCGGACGGTCAGCGTGATGGTGCGGGTGAAGTCACCGTCGCCGTAGAGCAGGCCCGCAGTGAGGACGGCCGCGTTCGGGACGGTGTGGATCCACCCCATGCCGCCGGTCTCCTCGGCGATCGTGGTGAGTGTGTCCTCCCAGGACATCCGGGTGTCGTGCAGGGCAGTCACCCGGCGCACCGTACGGGCGAGGCGGCTGCTCGCCGGGATCACGGCCAGGGCCTCGTCGACGGCGTGCCGCACGGTGGGCGCCGTGAACGCCGCCGCGATCAGCGCCGCCGCCCACATCGCCCCGTAGACCCCGTTCCCGGTGTGCGACAGCACCGCGTCCCGCCGCGCGAGCCGGGCCGCGCGGCGCGGGACGCCCGGACAGGTCCAGCCGAAGATGTCCGCGCGGATGAGGGCGCCGATCCACTCCTGGTAGGGGTTGTCGTACGTCGCCGTCAGCGGCGGCTTCAGCCCGCTGGCGAGGTTGCGGTACGCGGCCCGCTCGGCGGTGAACGTCTGAAGGAACGGCAGCCGCAGCAGCCACAGGTCGCCGACCTGCTCGGTGCTGAAGCCGAAGCCGTGGGTCTCCAGCAGGTCGAGGCCGAGGATCGCGTAGTCGACGTCGTCGTCACGGCAGCTGCCGTGGATGCGGCCGCGGACGGACTGGGGCCACTCGGGACGCAGCGCGATCTCGAGGTCGCCGGTGGGCTCGGGCAGGTAGTCGGTCAGGGGCAGGGCGGCGGCCTGCCGGAGATAGCGGTCGATGCGCTCACGCGTCCAGAGCTCGCCCTGCTCGACGGGTTTGCCCAGCATGTTTCCCGCGATGCGGCCCGTCCAGCCGCCGAGGACGCGGTCGGTGACGTCTGTGTCGGTGTGTGCGGGGCCCATGAGGGCTGTCTACCCGTTTCACGAGGTGCCTACGGGGCGGGGATGTGCGGTGCGTGCGCGGATGCGGGCCGTCCTGGCCGGTCACGCAGGTCTCCGCGCCCCGGGGAGCCCTGGTCCAGGGGCTGGGCACGTGCTGACGACGGGGGCGTCCTCCGGTTAGGGTCACAGCGGCGCGACTGGCCCTGACATGCGTGAGGGCCCGGAGAGCAAGGGGAGTGCAAGTGGCGGACGCTGCAGTGAGCGACACCCGGAAGACACAGCGGGTGCTCGTCGCCGCGGACAAGTTCAAGGGGTCGCTGACGGCCGTGGAGGTCGCCGAGCGGGTCACGGCCGGGCTGCGCCGGGTCCTGCCGGACCTGGAGGTCGAGGCGCTTCCGGTGGCCGACGGCGGCGACGGGACGGTGGCCGCGGCGGTCGCGGCCGGGTTCCAGCGCCGGGAGGTACGGGTCGCCGGCCCCCTCGGCGACGAGGTGACGGCGGCGTTCGCGCTGCGCGAGGGCACGGCGGTCGTGGAGATGGCCGAGGCGAGCGGGCTTCAGCGGCTGCCCGCCGGGGTCTTCGCCCCGCTCGCGGCCTCCACCTACGGCTCCGGCGAGCTGCTGCGGGCCGCGCTGGACGCGGGCGCCCGCACGATCGTCTTCGGGGTCGGCGGCAGCGCCACCACCGACGGCGGCGCCGGGATGCTGTCGGCGCTCGGCGCCCGGTTCCTGGACGCCGACGGGGAGCCGGTGCCGCCGGGCGGCGGCGGACTCGCCGAGCTGGCCACCGCCGACCTGTCGGGACTCGACCCGCGCCTGGCCGGGATCGATCTGGTGCTCGCGAGCGACGTCGACAACCCGCTGACCGGCCCGAAGGGCGCCCCCGCGGTCTACGGCCCGCAGAAGGGTGCCTCGCCCGAGGACGTGGCGGCCCTGGACAGCGCCCTCGCGCACTTCGCGAAGGTGCTCCAGCAACCGGCGGGCCCGCAGGCCGCCGAGTACGCGGCGTCGCCGGGCGCGGGCGCGGCGGGCGGCATCGGCTACGGCGCCCTGCTGCTCGGCGCCCGGTTCCGGCCCGGCATCGAGGTCATGCTCGACGTCCTGGGCTTCGCGCCCGCCCTGGACCGTGCGGACCTGGTCATCACCGGCGAGGGCTCCCTCGACGAGCAGACCCTGCACGGCAAGGCCCCGGCGGGTGTCGCCGCCGCGGCCCGCGCCGCCGACAAGGACGTCGTGGCGGTCTGCGGACGTCTCGCCCTGCCGCCCCAGACCCTGGGCCGCGCCGGTTTCCGCCGGGCCTACCCTCTGACGGACGCCGAGCCGGACGTGGCGAAGTGCATCGCCGAGGCGGGCCCGATCCTGGAACGGGTCGCGGAACGCATCGCCAGGGACTTCCTGACCTGACCCGGCGGCTCCCGCCCCGCAGGCACGAAAAGGCCCCGAGCCATCGGCTCGGGGCCTTCGTCGTCGTACCGACGCTACGGAAGCTGCGCCGCCCGCGCCTCGCGGCGGTTGTCCCGGAAGTTGTTCACCCGGCGAGCCGTGGCGAACAGCGGGATCACCGCCCCCGTCACCAGCTGGAGCGCGCACCCCGTCTGCAGCAGGAGCTGTCCGCCGGGCGCGCCGAAGGCCCAGGCCGCCAGCAGACCCATGGACAGGACGATCCACACCAGCATCGCCACCGCGAGCCAGCCGCGGGGCTTCGGGTACTCCACCCGGCTCACCATCAGCCACGCCGTCCCCACGATCGCCAGCAGCGTGGCCTCGAACGGCAGCTCCAGCAGCACGATCGCGACCACCGTCAGCGCACCGAACGGCGAGGGCATGCCCTGGAACGTGCCGTCCTTCACCGTCACGCACGAGAACCGCGCGAGCCGCAGCACCACCGCCAGCAGCACCACGATCGCCCCGACCGCCGCCACCCGCTGGTGGGCGTCGTTGGCGACCATGCCGTAGACGAGGACGAAGTACGCCGGTGCCAGGCCGAAGCTGATCAGGTCGGACAGGTTGTCCAGCTCGGCGCCCATGGGGGAGGAGCGCAGCTTGCGCGCCACCAGGCCGTCGAAGAGGTCGAAGACCGCCGCGCAGAGCATGAGGATGACCGCCGTGGCCGCGCTGTGGCGGGCCATGCCGGTCTCCTGGCTGCCCGTGAGGTGCGGGATCAGGATGCCGGTGGTGGTGAAGTACACCGCCATGAAGCCGCACGTGGCGTTGCCGAGGGTCAGGGTGTCCGCTATCGACAGCCGGAGGGAGAGGGGCATCTCCTCTTCCTCGTCGACCTCGTCCGCCTCCGGGACCCAGCCGGCCTTGGTATCAGGATCAATCACGGTCAATGCGAGTCACCCCAGCCACCGTCTTCTGACCGACCTCGACCGCGACCTCCACGCCCTCGGGCAGGTAGAGGTCGACACGCGAGCCGAAGCGGATGAGGCCGATCCGCTCGCCCTGCTCCACCTTCGTGCCCTGGGGCAGGTAGGGGACGATGCGGCGGGCGACCGCGCCGGCGATCTGGATCATCTCGATGTCGCCGAGCTCGGTGTCGAAGTGCCAGACGACCCGCTCGTTGTTCTCGCTCTCCTTGTTGAAGGCGGGAACGAAGCCACCGGGGATGTGCTCGACCGACGTCACCGTGCCGGCCAGCGGCGCGCGGTTGACGTGGACGTTGAGCGGGCTCATGAAGATCGCGACGCGGGTGCGGCCGTCCTTCCACGGCATGATGCTCTGCACCACACCGTCGGCGGGCGAGATGACCCGGCCCTGGGTGATCTCGCGCTCGGGGTCGCGGAAGAACCACAGCATTCCCGCCGCGAGCGCGGTGGCGGGAACGGCGACGGCCTTGGCGGCGCCGGAGCGGCGGGCCCGGGCCAGGCTGAGGGCTGCGGTGGCGACGGTCGGAAGGAGCCACGGCGATGCTCCGCGCGCGAGGCGTACGCCGGCCCGGCTGTCGCGAGATGCAGAGGTTTGGCTGTGGGGCATGGATGACCTTCGTAGCGGAGATGATGCCGCACTCTGACGGGGGACGGCGGCTTTCCGGCGATCGTAGCGGCTCGGGGCCGTAACTGGGTAAGCCAGGCAGCCGAGTCGGCGGCAGAAGAGTGCTGACGGGGTGTGATCTTCTTCTCCAAGAAAACACCCCGTATCCGGACATCTAGCCCTGGAATCGATACTCTTCGAGCAGCCGCCTGCCGATGATCATTTTCTGGATCTCGGCGGTACCTTCACCGATGAGCAGCATCGGAGCCTCGCGGTAGAGACGCTCGATCTCGTACTCCTTGGAGAAGCCGTAGCCCCCATGGATACGGAAGGCGTCTTCCACGACCTCCTTGCAGTACTCGGAGGCGAGGTACTTCGCCATCCCGGCCTCCAGGTCGTTTCGCTCCCCGGAGTCCTTTTTGCGTGCTGCGTTCACCATCATCGCATGCGCGGCCTCCACCTTGGTAGCCATCTCGGCCAGCTTGAACTGGATCGCCTGGTGCTGGGCGATCGCCTTCCCGAAGGTGTGACGCTGCTGCGCGTACTGGACGCCCAGTTCGAACGCACGCTGAGCGACGCCGCAGCCACGCGCCGCCACGTTGACGCGGCCGACCTCCACGCCGTCCATCATCTGGTAGAAACCACGGCCGGTGACCCCGCCGAGCACCCGATCCGCAGGAATGCGCAGGCCATCCATGATGAGTTCGGTGGTGTCGACCCCCTTGTAACCCATCTTGTCGATCTTGCCGGGGATCGTGAGGCCGGGCCGGACCTCACCGAAACCGGGTTCCTTCTCGACCAGGAAGGTCGTCATCGACTTGTGCGGCGCGGTGCCCTCGGGGTGACCTTCGTCACTTCTGACCAGGACGGCCACCAGGGACGACGTTCCACCGTTCGTGAGCCACATCTTCTGGCCGTTGAGGACGTACTCCTCGCCGTCCTTCACCGCCTTCGACGTGATCGCCGACACGTCCGAGCCGAGGGCCGGCTCCGACATCGAGAACGCGCCCCGGATGTCGCCGGCCGCCATCCTCGGCAGGAAGTGGTCCTTCTGCTCCTGCGTGCCGTGCTGCTTGAGCATGTACGCCACGATGAAGTGGGTGTTGATGATGCCGGACACCGACATCCACCCGCGGGCGATCTCCTCCACGCACAGCGCGTAGGTCAGGAGCGACTCGCCCAGACCCCCGTACTCCTCGGGGATCATCAGGCCGAACAGGCCCAACTCCTTCAGCCCGTCCACGATCTGCTGGGGGTACTCGTCGCGGTGCTCCAGCTCCGTGGCGACCGGAATGATCTCCTTGTCCACGAAGTCCCGGACGGTGGACAGGATCTCCTGCTGGACGTCCGTCAGACCGGCGGTCTGGGCGAGTCGCGCCATGGCTACTTCTCCTGCTCCCTGAGCTCGGGGCGGCCGGGCTGCTCGCCGCCGCGCTCCTTGATGTACGTCTCGGTCGGCACCATCACCTTGCGGCGGAACACGCAGACGAGCGTTCCGTCCTGCTTGTAGCCCTTGGTCTCGACGTGGACGATGCCGCGGTCGTTCTTCGACTTCGACGGCCACTTGTCGAGCACGGTCGTCTGGCCGTAGATCGTGTCGCCGTGGAAGGTCGGCGCCACGTGCTTCAGCGACTCGATCTCCAGGTTGGCGATCGCCTTGCCGGAGATGTCCGGTACGGACATGCCGAGCAGCAGCGAGTAGATGTAGTTGCCCACGACGACGTTCTTGCCGAAGTCCGTCGTCTTCTCCGCATAGTTCGTGTCCATGTGGAGCGGGTGGTGGTTCATGGTGAGGAGACAGAACAGGTGGTCGTCGTACTCCGTGACCGTCTTCCCCGGCCAGTGCTTGTACGTCGCCCCGACCTCGAACTCCTCGTAGGTGCGTCCGAACTGCATCGCCGTCACGCCTCCGGGATCTCGAACTTGCTGGTGCGCTGCATGCCGGCGGCGCGGCCCTTGCCGGAGATGACCAGGGCCATCTTGCGGCTGGCCTCGTCGATCATCTCGTCGCCGAGCATCGCCGAGCCCTTCTTGCCACCCGCCTCGGACGTGTAGTAGTCGTACGCGTCCAGGATCAGCTCGGCGTGGTCGTAGTCCTCCTGCGACGGCGAGAAGATCTCGTTGGACGCCTCGACCTGGCCCGGGTGCAGCACCCACTTGCCGTCGAAGCCGAGCGCGGCGGCGCGCTGGGCGACCTCGCGGTAGCCGTCGATGTTGCGGATCTGGAGGTAGGGGCCGTCGATCGCCTGGAGGTTGTTGGCGCGGGCGGCCATCAGGATCTTCATCAGGATGTAGTGGTAGGCGTCCGCCGGGTAGCCGGGCGGCTGCTCGCCCACGACCAGCGACTTCATATTGATGGACGCCATGAAGTCGGCCGGGCCGAAGATGATCGTCTCGACGCGCTGGGAGGCGGTCGCGATCTCGTTGACGTTGTTCAGGCCCTGGGCGTTCTCGATCTGCGCCTCGATGCCGATCTTGCCGACCTCGAAGCCCATCGTCTTCTCGATCTGGGTGAGGAGGAGGTCCAGGGCGACGATCTGCTCGGCCGTCTGCACCTTCGGCAGCATGATGCAGTCGAGGTTCTGGCCGGCGCCCTCGACGACCGTGACGACGTCCCGGTAGGTCCACTCGGTGGTCCAGTCGTTGACGCGCACGACCCGCGTCTTGCCCGTCCAGTCGCCCTCGTTGAGGAACTTCACGATGGTGTGCCGCGCCTCGGGCTTGGCGAGCGGGGCGCACGCGTCCTCCAGGTCGAGGAAGACCTGGTCCGCGGGGAGGCCCTGCGCCTTCTCCAGGAAGCGCGGATTGCTGCCCGGTACCGCCAGGCAGGAACGCCGGGGGCGAAGGCGGTTGACGGTCGTCATGCGGGGACCTCCAGGGGGTCGAGCTTGTTCGCTTTCCGGATCTCGTCGACGATGCGGCCGATGATTCCGGTGATGTCGAAGTCCTTCGGGGTGAAGACCGCGGCCACTCCGGCTTCCCTGAGCTGCTCGGCATCACCGTTCGGGATGATGCCACCGGCGATCACCGGTATATCTGTGGCACCCGCCACACGCAGCCGTTCGAGGACGTCCGGCACCAGCTGGGCGTGCGAGCCGGACAGGATGGACAGGCCGACCGCGTGCACGTCCTCGGCGAGGGCCGCGTCCACGATCTGCTCCGGCGTCAGCCGGATGCCCTGGTAGACCACCTCGAAGCCGGCGTCCCGCGCGCGCACCGCGATCTGCTCGGCGCCGTTGGAGTGCCCGTCGAGGCCCGGCTTGCCGACCAGGAAGCGCAGCTTGCCGACGCCCAGGTCCTTGGCCGTCAGGTCCACCTTGCGGCGCACCAGGGCGAGCGTGCTGCCCTCCTCGACGGGGACGGCCACCGGCGCCGACGAGACACCCGTGGGCGCCCGGAACTCGCCGAACACCTCGCGCAGGGCCCCGGCCCACTCGCCGGTCGTCGCCCCGGCGCGGGCGCACTCCAGGGTGGCCTCCATGAGGTTCTCGTTGCCGCGTGCGGCCTCCTTCAGCCGCTCCAGCGCCTTGCAGGGCCGCGGGTGGTTGAACGGCGGCTGATAGCGGCTGTCGCGCCACTGCTGGAGGGCCGCGACGACCCGGGCCTCGACCGCCGGGTCCACCGTCTGGATCGCGGTGTCCAGGTCGGCGGTCAGCGGGTTCGGCTCGGTGCCCTCGAACATGTTGACGCCGATGATCTTCTCCTGGCCGGACTCGATCCGGCCCCGGCGCTCGGCGTGCGATGCGACCAGCTGCGACTTGAGGTAGCCGGACTCGACGGCCGCCATCGCGCCGCCCATCTCCTGGATGCGGTCGATCTCGGCGAACGAGGCCTCGACCAGCTCGTCCACCTTCGCCTCGATCACCTTCGAGCCCTCGAAGATGTCCTCGTACTCCAGCAGGTCGCTCTCGTACGCGAGCACCTGCTGGATGCGCAGCGACCACTGCTGGTCCCAGGGGCGGGGCAGGCCGAGCGCCTCGTTCCAGGCGGGCAGCTGCACGGCACGCGCGCGGGCGTCCTTGGAGAGCGTGACGGCCAGCATCTCCAGCACGATCCGCTGGACGTTGTTCTCCGGCTGCGCCTCCGTCAGCCCCAGGGAGTTGACCTGGACGCCGTACCGGAAGCGGCGCTGCTTGGGGTTCTCGATGCCGTACCGCTCGCGGGTGACGCGGTCCCAGATGCGGCCGAACGCCCGCATCTTGCACATCTCCTCGACGAAGCGGACGCCCGCGTTCACGAAGAACGAGATGCGCGCGACGACGTCGCCCATGCGCTCCTGCGGCACCTGGCCGGAGTCGCGCACGGCGTCGAGGACGGCGATCGCGGTGGACATCGCGTACGCGATCTCCTGCACCGGTGTGGCCCCCGCCTCCTGCAGGTGGTAGCTGCAGATGTTGATCGGGTTCCACTTCGGGATGTGGGAGACCGTGTACGCGATCATGTCCGTCGTCAGACGGAGGCTCGGCCCCGGCGGGAAGACGTGCGTCCCGCGGGACAGGTACTCCTTGACGATGTCGTTCTGGGTCGTGCCCTGGAGCTTGGTGATGTCCGCGCCCTGCTCCTCGGCGACGACCTGGTAGAGCGCCAGCAGCCACATGGCGGTGGCGTTGATCGTCATCGAGGTGTTCATCTGCTCCAGGGGGATGTCCTGGAACAGCCGGCGCATGTCACCGACGTGCGCGATCGGCACGCCGACCCGGCCCACCTCGCCGCGGGCGAGGATGTGGTCGGAGTCGTAGCCGGTCTGCGTCGGCAGGTCGAACGCCACCGACAGACCCGTCTGGCCCTTGGCGAGGTTGCGCCGGTACAGCTCGTTGGACGCCTCGGCGGTGGAGTGGCCGGCGTACGTGCGCATGAGCCACGGCCGGTCCTTCTCCCGCTTCGCTTCGGCGGGCTGACGCTCAGTCATCTATGACCCCGGGTCTCAGATGTTACGGAAGCGGTTGATGGCGTCGATGTGCTTGGCGCGCTTCTCGTGGTCGCGCACGCCCAGGCCCTCCTCGGGCGCCATGCACAGCACGCCGACCTTGCCCTGGTGCAGGTTGCGGTGCACGTCGTAGGCGGCCTGGCCGGTGTCCTCCAGGGAGTACACCTTCGACAGGGTCGGGTGGATCTTGCCCTTCGCGATGAGCCGGTTGGCCTCCCAGGCCTCGCGGTAGTTGGCGAAGTGCGAGCCGATGATGCGCTTCAGCGACATCCACAGGTAGCGGTTGTCGTATTCGTGCATGTAGCCCGAGGTCGAGGCGCAGGTGGTGATGGTGCCGCCCTTGCGGGTGACGTAGACGCTCGCGCCGAAGGTCTCGCGGCCGGGGTGCTCGAAGACGATGTCGATGTCCTCGCCACCGGTGAACTCGCGGATGCGCTTGCCGAAGCGCTTCCACTCCTTCGGGTCCTGGGTCTGCTCGTCCTTCCAGAACTTGTAGCCCTCGGCGCTGCGGTCGATGATCGCCTCGGCGCCCATCGAGCGGCAGATGTCCGCCTTCTGCTCGCTGGAGACGACACAGATCGGGTTGGCGCCGCCGGCCAGCGCGAACTGGGTGGCGTAGGAGCCGAGTCCGCCGCTCGCGCCCCAGATCAGGACGTTGTCGCCCTGCTTCATGCCGGCGCCGTTGCGGGAGACCAGCTGCCGGTAGGCGGTGGAGTTGACCAGGCCGGGCGCGGCGGCCTCCTCCCAGCTGAGGTGGTCGGGCTTCGGCATCAGCTGGTTGGACTTGACCAGGGCGATCTCGGCGAGGCCGCCGAAGTTCGTCTCGAAGCCCCAGATGCGCTGCTCGGGGTCGAGCATCGTGTCGTTGTGGCCGTCGCTGGACTCCAGCTCGACGGAGAGGCAGTGCGCGACGACCTCGTCGCCGGGCCGCCAGGCGTTGACGCCCGGGCCGGTGCGCAGGACGACACCCGCGAGGTCGGAGCCGATGATGTGGTACGGCAGGTCGTGGCGCTTGGCCAGCTCGTTGGTACGGCCGTAGCGCTCCAGGAAGCCGAAGGTCGACAGCGGCTCGAAGATCGAGGTCCACACCGAGTTGTAGTTGACCGACGAGGCCATGACGGCCACCAGGGCCTCACCCGGGCCGAGCTCGGGCAGCGGCACCTCGTCCAGGTGGATCGACTTGCGGGGGTCCTTGTCGCGCGTGGCGAGTCCGGCGAACATCTCCGTCTCGTCCTTGTGCACGGTGATCGCGCGGTACGACTCGGGGATCTGGAGGGCGGCGAAGTCCTCCGACGTGGAGTCGGGCGACTGGATCGCGGCCAGGATGTCCTTAACGGTCACGGTGTTGCCTCCGGCGGTGAGCGCCCTGAGGGAGGGGCGCCGATGGTTACGTCGGTGCTGCTGAGGGTTGAGGGTGTGCCGTCGGTTCGGCGGTGGTGCTGATCGGCAGCGCTGGGTGGCGCGGGAGGTTGCCTGTGACGCAGGCGCCCGGGCGGGCAAGCGGGTGAGCTTGCCGGGACGTCGCCCGGACCTCTTCAACGTATGACACCGCGTGTCACCCCGCAAGGCACTGAGTGCCAGAACTTGATCTCAGATGAAATCTTTACGTAACAAATGAGCGATGATCGATCGAATGGGCTCCTCAAGGGCCGGCAAAAGGGCCCCTGACATGCCAAAACGGCCACCCCGAGGGGTGGCCGTCATCACACGGGGGAAAGGGGCGTCAGCGCTCCTTGAGGGCCTGCTCGATCGTCCGCATGACCTCGTCCAGCGGTGCGTCGGTGCGGGCGACCGTCACCAGCACCTCGCCCTGTGCCGAAGCCGTGGCCGCGGCCGGCTGCGCGTCCGTGGAACGCCCGGCCCCGATGCCCGTGCCGAAGGTCTTCCGCACGATCGCGAAGGCGTGGTCCAGCTGCGCCTCCACGTCCCCCTGGGCGCCCGCGCGCAGCCAGCGCCGCAGCACGTGGTTGTGGGCCGTGACCACGGCCGACGCGGCGACCTCCGCCAGCAGTGGGTCGTCGTTGGCGTCGTCGGCGTGCGCGCGCTCGTCGAAGTGGCCGAGGAGATAGCGGGTGAAGAGACGCTCGTAGCGGGCCACCGACGCGATCTCCGCCTCGCGCAGCGTGGGCACCTCGCGCGTCAGCTTGTAGCGGGCGACCGAGATCTCCGGCCGGGCCGCGTACATCCGCATGACTTCCTTGATGCCACGGCACACCGTGTCGAGCGGGTGCTCGTGCGCCGGCGCGGCGTTGAGCACCGCCTCGGCCCGGATCAGGGTGTCGTCGTGATCGGGGAAGATCGCCTCTTCCTTGGAGCGGAAGTGGCGGAAGAAGGTACGGCGGGCGACCCCGGCCTGGGCCGCGATCTCGTCGACGGTGGTCGCCTCGTACCCCTTGGTGGCGAACAGCTCCATCGCGGCGGCCGCCAGTTCCCGGCGCATCTTGAGCCGCTGGGCGGCGGCACGAGAGCCGGCGGCACTCTCCGGCGCCTCGGTCGCGGCTGGTGTACGTGAGGACTTGGCGGGCTGGGGCATGCCCTGAACGTACTGCATGTGCGCAGCTCGCTGCGCATGGCCTGGTTCGTGGAACCGGTCCGTGCCGAGCAGGCCGCCCCACTCCGCACCGGACCGGAACCAGTCGCCGGGACGCTCAGCGCTTGGCATATTCGCGGAAGCCACGGCCGGTCTTGCGGCCGAGGCAGCCCGCGGCCACCAGGTGCTCCAGCAGCGGCGCCGGAGCGAGTCCCGGGTCGCGGAACTCGCGGTGCAGGACCTTCTCGATGGCCAGCGAGACGTCCAGCCCGACGACGTCCAGCAGCTCGAACGGGCCCATCGGGTAGCCGCCGCCCAGCTTCATCGCGGCGTCGATGTCGTCGAGCGTCGCGTAGTGCTCCTGCACCATCTTGATCGCGTTGTTCAGGTACGGGAACAGCAGCGCGTTCACGATGAAGCCGGCGCGGTCGCCGCAGTCGACCGGGTGCTTCCTGATCCGTCCGCACACCTCGCGGACCGTCGCGTGGACGTCGTCGGCCGTCAGCACGGTCCGGACCACCTCGACCAGCTTCATGGCCGGCGCCGGGTTGAAGAAGTGCATGCCGATCACGTCCTGCGGGCGCGAGGTCGCCCGGGCGCAGGCGACGACCGGCAGCGACGAGGTCGTGGTGGCCAGGATCGCGCCCGGCTTGCAGACCTTGTCCAGGGCCGCGAACAGCTGCCGCTTGACCTCCAGGTCCTCGGCGACGGCCTCCACGGCCAGGTCGACACCGGCGAAGTCGTCGTAGGTGCCCGTGGCGGTGATGCGGTCCAGGGTCTCGGCGGCACTCTCCGCGGTCATGCGGCCCTTGTCGACCGAGCGGGCCAGGGACTTGCCGATCCGGGCCTTGGCGGTCTGCGCCTTCTCCGCGCTGCGGGCGGCCAGGACCACCTCGTACCCGGCCTTCGCGAAGACCTCGGCGATCCCGGAGGCCATGGTGCCCGAGCCCGCGACACCGACCGAGCGGATCTCCCGGCCGGGAGCCGGGTCGCCGCCCTCCGTCGGGGTCAGCGTGTCCCGCACGGTGACCGCGCTGCCCGGCGCCTCGTACGTGTAGAAGCCGCGCCCCGCCTTGCGGCCGGTCAGGCCCGCCTCGCTGAGCTGCTTGAGGATCGGGGCCGGGGCGTGCAGCCGGTCGCGGGAGGCGGCGTACATGGCCTCCAGGACCGTGCGGGCGGTGTCGACGCCGATCAGGTCGAGCAGCGCCAGCGGGCCCATGGGCAGTCCGCAGCCCAGCCGCATCGCGGCGTCGATGTCCTCGCGGGAGGCGTACTTGGCCTCGTACATCGCGGCGGCCTGATTGAGGTAGCCGAACAGCAGGCCGTCCGCGACGAAACCGGGGCGGTCGCCGACCGCGACGGGCTCCTTGCCGAGGTCCAGCGCGAGATCGGTGACCGCCGTGACGGCCGCCGGCGCGGTCAGCACCGAGGAGACGACCTCGACCAGCTTCATGGCCGGGGCGGGGTTGAAGAAGTGCAGACCCAGCACCCGCTCGGGGCGCGACGACTCGGCGGCCAGCCGGGTCACGGACAGGGCGTTGGTACCGGTCGCCAGGATGGTCTCCGGGCGCACGATCCCGTCCAGCTCCCGGAAGATCTGCTGCTTGACCTCGTACGACTCCGGGGCCACCTCGATGACCAGGTCGGCGTCGGCCGCGTGGCGCAGGTCGGCGGAGGTGCGGACCCGGCCGAGGATCTCGGCGCGCTCCTGCTCGGTCAGCCGGCCGCGCTCGACGCCCCGGGCGGTGGAGGCCTCCAGGGCGGCGACGCACTTCGCGGCCTGGGCCTCGCTGATGTCGATGCCGACGACCGTGCGGCCGGCCTTGGCGAGGACCTCGGCGATGCCGGTGCCCATCGTGCCGAGGCCGACGACGGCGATCTTCTGCAGCGGGGACTGGGACGGGTCGGAAAGGGGAGTGGCCATCGCGGGACTCCAGGATGAGGGTGACGACGGGGAACGCGCTCCGGGTGCGCCGGAGGCGGCCCGGCAGGGCCGGACCACGGGCGCACCGGGTGCGTGATGACGTGCGGGTGTTGGCCGGGCTGCGAAGCGCACACGCCCGGTGCCGCTCAGCGGGCGTGCACACGCCCGGGGTTGAAACGGCGGGTCCGACCGGCCCTGTCCCGGGGCCGAGCCGTACTGCGGTACCTGAGGCACCGAACCGACTGCTCCCGCGACAGCCGCGTCACCAGACCGCCACGGGGAAAGACGAGTGGGTAACTCGCTCGTCTGAGCTTAACTGGCGGGTAACGAGCGCGCCAGCCCTCGTCTTTGTGATGTACGTCCCGCGCGGACCGCGCCACCCCTAATCTCTGAGGCATGAGCGAAGAGTTGCGATCACTCACGGAGCGCTTACGGCAGGAGTCGGGGGCGCCGCCCGCGTTCGAGCGGCTCGTGGCGACCGACGACCTCGACGCCCTGGCGGCGGTGCTGACCGAACCCGGGCAGCACCTGTGGGCGAGGGAACTGGCCGCGTTCCGGCTGGGGCTCGCGCGGGACCGGCGGGCCTTCGAGGCCCTGGTGCTGCTGCTCAACCACCGTGACCCCCCGCGCTGCGCCTCCGCCGCCCACGCCCTGGCCCGGCTCGGCGACCCGCGCACCGCGCGGGCGGCCGCCGCCCTCGCCACCAACGAGCTGCGCGTCGCCTACGCCCTTCAGCCGGTGCGGCTCCTGGTCGAGCTGCGCGCCCCGGAGGCGGTGCCCGCGCTGATCACCACGCTCCAGCGGCGCCTGCGACCGCACGACCCGTACCGTCGCGTGGCCCTGGCCTGCGTGGACGGGCTCGGAACGCTGGGTGACACCCGGGCCCGGCCCGTCCTGAACGAGGCCTTGGCCCATCCGGCGCTGGCCGAGGCGGCGGTGCGGGCGCTGGGGCGGATCCCGAAGCAGCGGTGATGTCAGCGGGGGAGCGTCCTGGCGTACCGCACCTCCGGGACCGCGACCCCGTCCACCTCGAAGGGCTCCTCGGCGCCGTCCGCACGGAAGCCGGCCCGCTCGTAGAAGCGGCGGGCCCGGTCGTTCCCCTTGAGCACCCACAGCAGGACACGGCCGTGGCCCGCAGCGCAACAGCGCGCGACCGACTCCGTCAGCAGCGCCCGCCCCACGCCCCGCCCCAGCTGATCCGGGTGCACGTAGACGGCGTACAACTCGGCGTCCCCGGTGCGGACTTCTCCTTCGCGGTAAGGGCCGTGGCACGCCCAGCCGACGAGCTCGCCGCCGGCGTCCTCGGCGACCAGGTTCACCACGCTGCCCTCGCCCTGGGACAGGTACGTGCGACGGCGCTCGGCGTCCTCCTCGACGCTGAGCCCGTCCAGGTACGACTGCGGGATCAGACCCCGGTAGGCGCTGCGCCAGCCGCCCACGCGGATCTCCGCGACGCGGTCGCAGTCCGCGAGCGTCATCTCCCGTGTCCGCAGCCCGCTCATGGCGCGACCACCGCGAGCGCCTCGACCTCCATCAGGAACTCCGGCCGGACCAGCGCCGCGACCTGTACCGCCGACGCGGCCGGCAGCCGGTCGTCGGGTATGTACCGGGCGCGGGCCGCGCGCAGGGCCGGCATATGGGCCATGTCCGTGACGTAGTAGGTGAGTTTGAGGACGTCGTCGAAGGTCGCGCCGGCGGCCGCCAGGCAGCGCCGGAGGTTCTCGAAGACCTGGCCGGCCTGCGCCGCCGGGTCGCCCTCGCCGACCGGCCGCCCCTGCTCGTCGAGAGCGAGCTGGCCGGCGATCGCCACGAAACGGCCGGTGCCCAGAACCACATGGCTGTACTGGGGCGCGGCGGCGACGCCGTCGGGGGCGGGGATCCTCGTCAGCTCACTCATGGGTTCATGATGGACCACGGCACTGACAGCGCCTGCCGGCCCCCGACAGGTCGTCAGCCGCTCAGTGACGGAAGCCGAGCAGGCCGTGCAGCGCCGAGCCCTTCGCGGAGGCCGAGGCCGCCTTCGCGGTCGCCGCCGCGGGCTTCGGGTCGGGCAGCGCCTCGCACACCGCGTCCGCCTCGCCGTAGCCGCGCGGCACGGTGCCGTCCGTGAGGTACGCCGCCAGGTGCTCGTCCAGGCAGGCGTTGCCGCTCAGCGTGATGCCGTGGTTGCCGCCGCCCTCCTCGACCACGAGGCTGGAACGGGCCAGCAGACGGTGCGCGGTGACGGCGCCCTCGTACGGGGTGGCCGCGTCGCCGGTCGCCTGGAACAGCAGGACCGGCGGCAGCTCGCCGTTGGCCACGTTCACCGGGCGCAGCGAGTCCACCGGCCAGAACGCGCACGGCGCGTTGTACCAGGCGTTGTTCCAGGTCATGAACGGCGCCTTGTCGTACACCGCCCAGTTGTCCTTGCGCCACTGCCGCCAGTCGCGCGGCCAGGACGTGTCCCGGCACTGCACCGAGGTGTAGACGCTGTAGCCGTTGTCGCCGGAGGCGTCCACCGCGCCGAAGTCCTCGTACGCCTCGACCAGCGGCCCGGCGTCCTGGTCGTTCACGTACGCCGCGAACGCCTCCGCCAGGCTCGGCCAGTAGCCGTTGTAGTAGCCGCCCGGGATGAAGGTGTCCTCCAGCTCCGAGGCGCCCACCGTGCCGGACGCCGGCTTCTTCGCGAGGGCCGCGCGCATCGCGTACCACTCGGCCTCGATCTCCTCCGGATCGGTGCCCAGCCGGTACGTCGCGTCGTGCTTGCCGACCCACGCGAGGAAGGCGCGGTGGCGGTCGTCGAAGGCCATGTCCTGGTGGAGATTGGCTTCGTACCAGACGCCGGTCGGGTCGACGACGGAGTCCAGGACCAGGCGCCGGACCCGCTCGGGGAAGAGCCCGGCGTAGACGGCGCCGAGGTAGGTGCCGTACGAGTAGCCGAGGTAGTTGATCTTCTGGGCGCCCAGAGACTGCCGGATCGCGTCCATGTCGCGCACCGCGCTGGTCGTGTCCATGTACGGCAGGACGTGCCCGTACTTCTTGCCGCACGCGGCGGCGAAGGACCTGGCGCGGTCGAGGTTGGCCCTCTCGATCGCGGGCGTCGTGGGCAGGGAGTCCGGGCGGACCGGGGCGAAGTGGCCCGGCCCGCAGTCCAGCGCCGGCTCGCTCGCCCCCACGCCGCGCGGGTCGAAGCCGATGACGTCGTACTGGGCCGCCACCTTCGCGGGCAGCGACGACGCGACGAACCCGGCGAGGCTGAGCCCGCTGCCGCCGGGACCGCCGGGGTTGACCAGCAGCGGGCCCTGGTAGGTCCTGGCGGTGTGCGGGACGCGTGACAGGGCGAGGGAGATCTTCTCACCGTGTGGCCTGCGGTGGTCGAGGGGCACCTTCAGGGACGCGCACTGGAGCGTCGGGTAGTCCTCGGTGGCGCAGCTCTCCCAGGCGGGCTCCGCGGTCCGGACGGTGCTCGCGGTGCCCGGTGCGCCCGCCTCGGCGGGACCGGCCGTGAAGGTGCCGGCCAGGACGACGGCGGCGCCGCACAGCGCTGCTGCGCGCTTTCTCATGGAGTCCTCCCAGGACGGCGGGATGGAGGACCGCGAGGGTCGCCGTCCTCGCGGCATCGTCCCGGAAAGACGTCCCGGAAGAACTCATTGCGCAGAACCCATGACCCGATTGGATCGTCGGATGCGCTCGAATGCTCGGAAGGGGCAGGTTCGAACCGCCCTACAGGAGGGAGAGTTGGGTCGGTCCGGCGGCCGGCGGCTCCTCGGCCGGCCCGGCGGGCCGGATCCGCCGCGGCATCCCCGTCCGCGTGGGCCCGATGCCGTACTCCTCGGCCAGTTCGTGCACCTGACGGGTGATCCGCCGCTGGTACCACTTCGGGGCGTAGGAGCCCTCCGCGTACAACCGCTCGTAACGGGCCACCAGGTACGGGTGGTGCTGCCCCAGCCAGGCCATGAACCACTCGCGGGCGCCGGGCCGCAGATGCAGCACCAGCGGTGTCACGGACGTGGCGCCGGAGGCCGCGATCGCCCGCACCGTGGCGCGGAGCCGGTCGGGCGAGTCGCTCAGGAACGGGATCACCGGAGCCATCAGCACCCCGCAGCCGATGCCGTGCTCGGCCAGGGTGCGCACCACGTCGAGGCGCCGTTCGGGCGCGGGCGTGCCCGGCTCGACGGTGCGCCACAGCTCCTGGTCGGTGAAACCGACCGACACGGAGATGCCGACGTCGGTCACCTGCGCCGCCTGCTCGATCAGTTCCAGGTCGCGCAGGATGAGTGTGCCCTTGGTGAGGATCGAGAAGGGGTTGGCGTGGTCGCGCAGCGCCGAGATGATGCCCGGCATCAGCCGGTAACGGCCCTCGGCGCGCTGGTAGCAGTCGACGTTGGTGCCCATGGCGATGTGCTCGCCCTGCCAGCGGCGCGAGCCGAGTTGCCGGCGCAGCAGCTCCGGCGCGTTGGTCTTCACCACGATCTGGCTGTCGAAGCCGAGGCCCGTGTCGAGGTCCAGGTAGCTGTGCGTCTTGCGCGCGAAGCAGTACACGCACGCGTGCGAGCAGCCCCGGTACGGATTGACCGTCCACTGGAACGACATCCGTGACACCGCCGGCACCCGGTTGATGATCGACCGGGCCCGGATCTCGTGGAAGGTGATCCCGCGGAACTCCGGCGTGTCGAAGGTACGCGTGGTCACCGCGTCCGCGCCGAACAGCGCGGCATCGGCCCGGCTGTGTTCGGAGTCCGATGTGAGGTTCTCCCAGCGCATGACGCCTCCTCGGTAGCACTGACCACAGAATAGAACACATGTTCCCTTGATCGTGCGAGGGTGTTTTGCGAACGCGTTCGACCGGTTCGGCCACCCCGATTTGGGGGGCCGGGCAGCGGGGTGGTTGGCTTGCCCCGACCCCCGAGCAACCAGGTCCTGGAGGAAAGCGATGGCGCAGGTCGAAGCCACTACGGAGCGGATCGTCGCGGCGGACGCGGAGACGGTGTTCGACGCCCTCGCCGACTACAGCGGCACGCGCGCGAAGCTGCTGCCCGAGCAGTTCAGCGAGTACGAGGTCCGGGAGGGCGGGGACGGCGAGGGCACCCTCGTCCACTGGAAGCTCCAGGCCACCAGCAAGCGGGTGCGCGACTGCCTCCTGGAGGTCAGCGAGCCCACCGACGGCGAGCTGGTCGAGAAGGACCGCAACTCCTCCATGGTCACCACCTGGCGGGTCACCCCGGCCGGTGAGGGCACGTCCCGGGTCGTGGTGACCACCACCTGGACGGGCGCCGGCGGTATCGGCGGCTTCTTCGAGAAGACCTTCGCGCCGAAGGGTCTCGGCCGCATCTACGACGCGATGCTCACCAAGCTCGCCGCCGAAGTCGAGAAGTAGTCCTCCTCCCAAGGCACGGACATCCAAGGGGTGTTGCCGCCCCTCACCGGTTCGGGTGATCTCCGTACCGCTCGCTCCTGTGCCGTAACTCGTCGCGCTTGCTCGTAGTTGTCGCTTTTACGCGGTAATGGTGCGGCAGCGCGACGAGGGGAGCGGTGAGTGGGCGGGATCACTCTGGCGCAGGACGAACCGGCGGTAGCGCCTCCCGACACCCCCGCACCCCCGCCGGATCCGGACACCGGACCCAGCCCGCGCCGGGTGCGGCTGGTCTTCTTCGCTCTCGTGCTCGCCCTGCTCCTGGCCGCCCTGGAGCAGATGATCGTCGCCACCGCGCTGCCGAAGATCGTCGGTGAGCTGCACGGCCTGGACCGGATGTCCTGGGCGATCACCGCCTACCTGCTCACCGCCACCGTCGGACTGCCGATCTACGGCAAGCTCGGCGATCTGTTGGGCCGCAAGGGCGTCTTCCAGTTCGCGATCGTCGTCTTCGTCGTCGGTTCCGCGCTCGCGGGCCGGGCCCAGACCATGGACCAGCTGATCGCCTTCCGCGCAGTGCAGGGCGTCGGCGCGGGCGGGCTCATGATCGGCGTCCAGGCGATCATCGCGGACATCGTGCCGCCCCGGCAGCGTGCCCGCTATCTGGGCCTGATCGGCGCCGCCTTCGGCCTCGCCTCCGTGGCCGGGCCGCTGCTCGGCGGCTACTTCACCGACCACCTCTCCTGGCGCTGGTGCTTCTACGTCAACGTCCCCTTCGGGCTGGTCACCCTCGCCGTCGTCGCCGTCGCGCTGAAGCTCCCCAAGCCGGCCGCCAGGGCCCGGCTGGACGTCCTCGGCGCGCTGCTGCTGACCGCCGTCTCCACCTGCCTGGTCCTGCTGACCAGTTGGGGCGGCACGGAGTACGCCTGGGACTCGCGCACGATCCTCGGCCTCGCGGCCGGAGCGGCGGCGGCGACCGTCCTCTTCCTCGTCACCGAGCACTTCGCCGCAGAACCCCTCATCCCGCTGCGTCTGTTCAGGGACTCCGTCTTCAACGTCACCGGCCTGGTCGGCCTGGTGGTCGGTGCCGGGCTGTTCGGCGCCGCCGGCTATCTGCCGACGTACCTGCAAATGGTCGACGGGGCCTCCGCCACCGAGTCGGGCCTGCTCATGCTGCCGATGATGGCCGGCATCGTCGGCGCCTCGGTCGTCGTCGGGCAGCTCATCAGCCACACCGGCCGCTACAAGGCCTACCCGGTCCTCGGCGGCACCCTCTCCGTCGCCGGCATGTGGCTGCTGTCCCGCCTGGAGGTGGGCACACCCCGGCTGCACTACAGCATCTGGATGGCCGTCCTCGGCGCGGGCATCGGCATGGTGATGCCGGTGCTGATCCTCGCCGTGCAGAACTCCGTGCGTCCCGCCGATCTCGGCACCGCCACCAGCGCCAACAACTACTTCCGGCAGATCGGCGGCAGCGTCGGAGCCGCCGTCTTCGGCACGCTGTTCGCCGACCGGCTCACCCACGCCCTCGCCGAGCGCCTGCCCGCCCGCGCCGGCACCGGGCTGCCGGACCCCGAGTCCATCACCCCCCAGCTCGTGCACGCACTGCCGCCGGCCCTGCGCGACGAGTACATCCGGGCGTACGCCGACGCCATGCCGCGGATCTTCCTCTACCTGGTGCCGGTGCTCGTCCTCGGGCTGGTCATCGCCCTCTTCCTCAAGGAGAAACCCCTGGTGTCCCACAACGCCTCCGTCACCGACCTCGACACGGCGCCGGGGGCGATCCCGCAGGCCCGGGCGTACGCCGTCGGCGGGCCCGTGTGCGGCTCGGTGCAGCACCACGACGGGACCGTCGTGCCCCGCGCGGCGCTCACGCTCATCGACGCCACCGGGCAGCAGACCGGGCGGGGCGCCAGCGGCGAGGACGGGCGCTACGCGCTGGCCACCCCGGGCCCGGGCTCGTACGTGCTGATCGCCACCGCCGGCGGTCACCAGCCGCAGGCGGTCTCCGTGACCGTCGGCGAACGCCCCGTCGAACTCGACATCGTCCTCGGCGGCGCCGGAAATCTGATCGGCACCGTCGTCACCGGCGACGGCACACCCGTACGGGACGCCACCGTCACGCTCACCAACGTGCACGGCGAGGTCGTGGCCACCACCCGCAGCGGCCGGGAGGGCGGTTACGTCATCACCGAGCTGGTCGCCGGCGAGTACACCCTCGCCGCCAGTGCGCCCGCCTTCCGCCCGGCCGCCCTGCCCGTCACCGTCCAGGCCGCCCGCGAGACCCGCCGGGACATCGAACTGGCCGGCGGCGCCGTGCTGCGCGGCACCGTCCGGGCGGGCGGCGGCCGGCCCGTCGAGGACGCCCGTGTGACGCTGCTCGACGTGGCGGGCAACGTCGTCGACACCCTCACCACCGGGGCCGACGGCACGTTCCGCTTCGTCGACCTGTCCTCCGGCGAGTACACCGTCATCGCCGCCGGCTACCCGCCCGTCGCCACCGTGCTCCAGGTCGCGGGAGGAGACCGCACCGAGCGGGATCTCCAGCTGAGCCACGAGGACTGAAGGGGCACCGGCCGAGGACCGGCCGGCACCGGCGCACGGGGTCGTACGCCGGTGCGTGCCCCGCGCGGGCAATTCCCGCATTGCCTCACATCGCCACCTGCGGGCGCCGTACGGTGGTGACGCCGGCACAGATCTTGCGTCCGTGGGAGAGAGGGCCTGGGCCATGGACCGTGGCACCGACAGGGCTGAGCAGGGCACGGCGACCGAACCCGCCGAGCCCGGCCGCGTCCCCCTGGCCGTCGTCGTGGTCGACCGCGACGGCCTCGTGTCCCACTGGAGCCGCGGCGCACGACGCCTGTTCGGCACCCCCAAGGAAGAGGCGATCGGCCGCACAGCCCTCGACCTGCTCCCCGTCTCCGGCGCCCTGCCCGAAGAGCAGGACGCCCCGTACGCCGCCTGCGACGGTCTCGGCCCCGACCTCGAATCCTCCCTCGACGGAGGGCTCTCCTATCCTGCCGCGGGCCGCGCCCGGCTCGGCTCGCCCGGAGACGGCCGCGTCGACGTCCTGTGGTGGGCCTATCCGCTGGTGGGCCCCGGGCCCGAGCGGCTGCTCGTGCTGGCCGCCGACGCGGACGGGCTGCGGGCGGGTGACGGGGCGTTCGAGCGGATCGCGCCCGGTTTCGCGCTGCACACCGACTTCCCCGGGGCGGAGGACCTCGCCCGCCGCCTCCCCGAGATCCTGCCCAGCATGAGCGTCGGCGAGAGCGCCCGGATCGTCGGACAGATCCTCGAACTCGGCTATCCGATTCTGGAGTTCAGCCAGAACGACCGGGTCCCCGTCACCCCCGACTGGGCGTGGCCCGGCGCGTCGAGCGCAGGGCGCGCCGCGAACGGGCCGCGCGGGCCCTGGCCGCAGGCGAACCCGTGCCGGAGGAACTGCGGGACGAGGGCGAGGACCTCGAATACGCCGCCGTGCGCGAGCGCCTGGAGTTCCTCAACGAGGTCAGCGGCCGCATCGGCACCTCCCTCGACCTGTCCCGCACGATCATCGAGGTCAGCAGGGCGGTCGTGCCCCGCTTCACCGACGTCGCCGGGACGTACCTGCGCGAACAGGTCGTCGCGGGCGAGGAGTTCGCGGACGGCGTGCCCGACACGACCACGATGTGGCACCGGGTCGCCGTCGAGCACACCGACGAACCGGGCCGCTGGGACGACGTCGTCCCCGTCGGCGAGGCCATGCCGTTCCCCGCGCACACACCGTTCTTCCAGTGCATGACCAGCGGCGAACCCGTCCTCGTGCCGCGCATCAGCGAGGAGATGGGGCACGCCATCGCCGCGCAGTTCGAGAAGCGCGACATCCGGCCCCTCATCACCGGCCGCTCCATGCTGGTCGTGCCTCTGAAGGCGCGCAACGTCGTGCTCGGCTTCATGATCCTGCTGCGCCACCCCGAGCGGCCCGTCTTCAATGACATGGACCGCGTCACCGGCGCCGAACTCGCCGCTCGCGCGGGCCTCGTGCTCGACAACGCGCGCATGTACACCTTCCAGGAGAACGTCGCCGAGACACTCCAGGACAGCATGCTGCCGCACATCCCGTCCCGCATGGCGGGCTGCGACATCGCCACCCGTTACCTGCCGGGCACACAGCTCGGACGGGTCGGCGGCGACTGGTTCGACGCGGTGAAACTCCACGGCGGGCGCACCGCGTTCGTCGTCGGCGACGTCATGGGCCACGGGCTGAACTCGGCCGCCATGATGGGCCAGTTGCGTACGGCCGTGCAGACCATGGCAGGGCTCGACCTGCCGCCCGCCCAGATGCTGCGCAACCTCGACGACCTCGCCCAGCGCCTCGGCGACACCTACCTCGCGACCTGCCTCTACGCCGTCTACGACCCGATCGCCGGCGAGCTCCACCTCGCCAATGCCGGGCACATCCCGCCCGTCCTGGTCCGGGCCGCGGACGGCCGCAGCGAACTGCTGGACCTGCCCACGGGTGCGCCCATCGGCGTCGGGGGAGTGCCCTTCGAGGCGGTATGCGTGCGCGTGGAACCCGGCGACCGGCTCGTGATGTGCACCGACGGGCTGGTCGAGGTGCGCGGCGAGGACATCGGGGTCGGTCTCGCCACCCTCTGCGAGTCCGCCGCACACCCCGCCGCGTCCATGGACGACGCCTGCGACACCATCATCCGGGCCCTCAACACACGGGGTGGCCGCAAGGACGACGTGGCGCTGCTGATGGCCCGCCTGGGCGGCATCGAGCCGGACGACGTGGCGGTATGGCGCCTCTCCCTCGACCCGGCCGAAGTGAGCCGGGCCCGCGCGGCGGTCCGCGAGCAACTGCACGACTGGGGCCTGCCGAAGCTCGCCCCGCCCGCCGAGCTGATGGTGGGCGAACTGGTCACCAACGCCGTACGGCACTCCCACGCCCGCCCCGTCGAACTGCGCCTGGTCCGCGGCGACACCCTGCTGTGCGAGGTGGACGACGACGACCACGAGCTGCCGACGCTGCTCAACGCGGGCCCGCTCGACGAGGCCGGGCGCGGTCTGCGCGTCGTCAGCACCCTGTCCCGCGAGTGGGGGACCAGCCGGACCAAGACCGGCAAGACGGTCTGGTTCGAGCTGACGCTGCCGCGCCGCTGAACACCCCCGGGTCGCAGGGGGCGTGAAGGTACGTGCCGCGTTCTTGTGGCCGGGGCCCGGGCGCGATACACCGTACTCGCCCGCCGCACGGCGGGGTTCGTACGCACCCTGGGGAGTGGGCCATGAGCGTGACGAGTCGGTACCGGGAGGCCTGGGAGGGTTTCTGGCGTGAGGCGTCCGACGAACCGGGGGCGGTGTTCTGGGACGCTGAACCGGTCCTGACCGTGGGCCCGCACCTGGCCCTCTTCGAGCCGTACCTGACCGATCCCGCACTGCCGCTGGTGGACCTCGGCTGCGGCAACGGCACCCAGACCCGCTACCTCGCCGACCGCTTCCCGAGGGTCCTGGGCGTCGACCTGTCCGCCGCGGCCCTCGACCACGCCCGGCGCTCCGACCCCGCGGGGCAGGCCGCCTACCGGCAGCTGGACGCCGCCGGGAAGGACGAGGCCCAGGCCCTGCACGCGGAGCTCGGCGACACCAACGTCTACATGCGCGGCGTCCTGCACCAGTGCGAGCCGGACGACCGGCAGCCCTTGGTCGACGGCATCGCCACGCTGGTCGGCGACCGTGGCCGCGTCTGCCTGGTGGAGCTCTCGGGCGCCGCCAAGCAGGTCCTCGGGGGGCTGGTGGGCGGCCAGGACGGTCCGCCGCCCAAGCTCGCGCCCGTGTTCCGGCACGGCCTCGCGCCCGGCGAGGTCTCGGACGAGGCCGTGCCCGAGTACCTGCGCTCGGCCGGCCTCACCGTCCTGGCGAGCGGCCGACTGCCCCTGAAGACCACGGAGTACCGGCCCGACGGCACCCGCATCGAGCTGCCCTCCACCTGGCTGGTGGCGGGGCGCACGGCCTGAGGCGAGCCGCCGGCGGTCCGCGCCGGCCGGACAGGCCGGCTGCGGCGCCGCAGCCGCCCGGACGAGACGGAAGCCGCTTCGGCACCAGGTGGCGACGGTGTCGCGCAGAGCGCAGGCCGGCCCGGCTGGTGCGGGAGCGGCGCGGCAGGCACGCCGACGCCTTCGCCGCCACCGGCCACGGCAGGCTCGCGGTCACCCTCGGCCCGGTCACCGGCCACCGGCTCGCCGAGCAGGTCGTCCGTGGGTCCGGCCCGAGGCGCTCGTGCCGTTCGGCTTCGACCGGCTCCGGCGCTGAGCCGGACGCCGTCTGGTGGACGGCGGATTTGTCGATGTACGGTCACTCCGTCCCGTCCCTGCACCCGCCTCGCCCCCGCGGAGGACAGCCATGACCATGCCCTGGTTACGGACGCTGGTCGCCTCGGCGGCGTCGGCGGTGCTGGTCGGTACAGCGGCCGTCACGACCGCCGCCGCACCGGACCACCGCGGGGTACGGGACAGCGTGCACACCGCGGGACGGGTCAAGGACGCCGGCGGCATGTGGCAGTACAGCTGGCCCGGCGTCTACTTCGAGGGCCGGATCCGGGGCACCGGCGTGGGCATCGTGCTCGACGACCCGGCGGCCGACTACGACGTCCAGGTCGACGGAGTCACCGTCGCGACCCTCGTCACGCCGGGGCGGACGACCCACTGGGTCAGGGGCCTGCGCGAGGGCGTCCACACCGTCCGGCTCGTCAAGCGCAACGACACCCCGTGGAGCACCAGCGCCTTCGGCGGCTTCGTCGCCCCGCCCGGCGGCGCCGTCCTGGCCAGGCCCGCCGCCCGCAGCCGCCAGATCGAGTTCATCGGCGACTCCCTCACGGCCGGCTACGGAAACCTCTCAGCCTCCCGCGACTGCGACGGCGAGCAGCTCAAACGCACCACCAACGCCGACGTGAGCTACGGCGCCCTCACCGCCCGGAGACTGCGCGCCGACTACCAGATCAACGCGTACTCGGGCCAGGGCATGGTGCGCAACTACAACGGCGGCTCCCCGGAGGTGAACTACCGCAGCTTCTACGACCGCGCGCTGCTGAACGTGCCGGGTGACGTCTGGCAGAACCCGGGCACCTGGCGCCCGCGGCTGGTGGTGGTCCACCTCGGCACGAACGACTTCTCGACGCCGGTCAACCCGGGCGAGCCCTGGACGGACGAGAGCCTCGCCGCCGCCTACCGCAGCGCCTACAGCGGCTTCCTCGCCAAACTGCGTGGGCGCTACGGCCCTGCGACCACCATCCTGGCCGCGGGCACGGGCCCGTTCGCCGGCCATGTCGAACACGTCGTCCAGGAGCGCACCGCCGCGGGCGACCGCGGGGTCCGCTACTGGCCCCTCGACACCACCGGCCTGGACCACACCGGCTGCCACTGGCACTACTCGGCCCGTGACCACCGGCTCCTGGCCGACCGCCTCACCGGGTTCCTCGCCGACGTGCCGATCCGTTGGTGACGACCTCGTAGCCGGTTGCGCGCCCAGCGCGTAACGTGACGAACCATGAACATCTCCGCCCTGGCAGGCACGTCATGAGAATCCTCATCAGCGCCGACATGGAGGGCGCCACCGGAGTCACCTGGCCCGACGACGTGATGCCGGGCGCCTCCCAGTGGGAGCGCTGCCGCTCGCTGTTCACCTCCGACGTCAACGCCGCCGTACAGGGCTTCCACGACGGCGGCGCCGACGAGGTGATCATCAACGAGGCCCACTCCACCATGCGCAACCTGCTGCTGGAGCGGCTCGACGACCGCGCCCGGATGCTCACCGGCCGGCACAAGGCGCTGTCCATGGTGGAGGGCGTGCAGCACGGCGACGTCGACGGCATCGCGTTCGTCGGCTACCACGCGGGCGCCGGCATGGAGGGCGTCCTCGCCCACACCTACCTCGCCAACTCCATCACGGGCGTGTGGCTCAACGACGTCCGGGCGAGCGAGGGGCTGCTCAACGCCCAGGTCGCCGCCGAGTACGGGGTGCCCGTCGTGCTGGTCACGGGGGACGACGTCGCCTGCGAGGACGCGCTCGGCTACGCGCCCGAGGCGCTCAAGGTCGCCGTGAAGGACCACGTGTCGCGGTACGCGGCGGTGTGCCGCACTCCCGGTCGCACCGCGGCCGACATCCGGGCGGCGGCCAAGGAGGCGGCCACGCTGGCGGTCCGTCACCAACCGGTGCACGGCGGCCCGTTCACCGTGGCCGTGGAGTTCGACGCGGAGCACCTGGCGATGGCCGCCACCGTCGTCCCGGGTGTGGACCGGATCGGGGAGCGCAAGGTGGCGTACACGAGCGGGACCATGTATGAGGGCATCCGCGCCTTCAAGGCGGTCACCACGATCGTCTCGGCCGCGGTGGAGGAGCAGTATGGCTGAGCAGGTGGACCCGCCCGCGCTGGACGAGGTCGTGACCTTCACGTCCGACCTCATCAGGATCGACACCACCAACCGGGGCGGCGGCGACTGCCGGGAGCGGCCCGCCGCCGAGTACGCGGCCGCACGGCTCGCCGACGCCGGGATCGAACCGGTCCTGCTGGAGCGCACCCAGGGGCGGACCAACGTCGTCGCCCGGGTCGAGGGCACCGACCCCTCCGCCGACGCCCTGCTGCTCCACGGCCATCTGGACGTCGTACCCGCCGAGGCCGCCGACTGGAGCGTGCACCCCTTCTCCGGGGAGATCCGCGACGGGGTCGTCTGGGGCCGCGGAGCCGTCGACATGAAGAACATGGACGCGATGATCCTGGCCGTCGTGCGCGGCTGGGCCCGGCAGGGCGTCCGGCCCCGCCGGGACATCGTCGTCGCGTTCACCGCCGACGAGGAGGCCAGCGCCGAGGACGGATCCGGGTTCCTCGCCGACGAGCACCCCGAACTGTTCGAGGGCTGCACCGAAGGCGTCAGCGAGTCGGGCGCCTTCACCTTCCACGACGGCAGCGGGCGGCAGATCTACCCGGTCGCCGCCGGGGAACGGGGCACCGCCTGGCTGAAGCTCACCGCCCGCGGACGCGCCGGGCACGGCTCCAAGGTCAACCGGGACAACGCCGTGACCCACCTCGCGGGCGCCATCGCCCGGATCGGCGCGCACCAATGGCCGCTGCGGCTCACCCCGACGGTACGCGCCTCCCTCACCGAACTCGCCGCGATCTACGGCATCGAGACCGACCTCACCGACGTGGACGCGCTGCTGGAGAAGATCGGCCCGGCCGGGAAGCTCGTCGAGCCGACCCTGCGCAACAGTGCCAACCCGACCATGCTGGACGCCGGTTACAAGATCAATGTCATCCCCGGGCAGGCCGTGGCGTACGTGGACGGCCGGTACATGCCCGGCGGCGAGGAGGAGTTCCGCCACACCCTCGACCGGCTCACCGGGCCGGACGTGGACTGGGAGTTCCACCACCGCGAGGTCGCCCTTCAGTCGCCGGTGGACTCGCCGACGTTCGCCGGCATGCGGGCCGCCGTCGAGGAGTTCGCGCCGGAGGGCCACGTGGTGCCGTTCTGCATGTCCGGCGGCACCGACGCCAAGCAGTTCTCCCGTCTCGGCATCACCGGCTACGGCTTCACCCCCCTGAAGCTGCCGGACGGTTACGACTACGCGGCCATGTTCCACGGGGTCGACGAACGGGTACCGGTCGAGGCGCTGCACTTCGGTGTCCGCGTACTCGACCGGTTCCTGCGGACGGCCTAGGAGAGTGGGGGAGACGGTGCGGACGCTGGCCTACGGGGCGTGGCCCTCGCCCATCGACGCGGCCCTGACCGCCGCGCACGACGGGCACCCGGAGTACGTGGGCTTCGTCGGCGACGAGGTGTGGTGGACCGAGCCGCGCCCCGCCGAAGGCGGCCGGCGCACGCTGGTCCGGCGGCACGCCGACGGCCGGGAGGAGCCCTTGCTGCCCGCGCCGTGGAACGTGCGCAGCCGGGTCATCGAGTACGGCGGGCACCCGTGGGCCGCCCTCGCGGGGGACAGCGGACCGCTGGTGGTGTTCGTGAACTTCGCCGACCAGCGGCTGTACCGCTGCGAGCCGGGCGGCGAACCCCGACCGCTCACCCCCGTGTCCTCCGTGGGGGCCGGCCTGCGCTGGGCCGAGCCGCTGCTGCGGCCCGAACGGGGCGAAGTGTGGTGCGTGCTGGAGGAGTTCACGGGGGACGGACCCACCGATGTGCGCCGCGTCCTGGCCGCCGTACCGCTGGACGGATCCGCGGCCAGGGACCGGGGCGCCGTCCGCGAACTCACCGACGGCAGACACCGGTTCGTCACCGGTCCGAAGCTCTCGCCCGACGGGCGGCGGGCCGCCTGGCTCGCCTGGGACCATCCGCGCATGCCCTGGGACGGCACCGAGCTGCTCCTGGCCGAGGTCGCGCCCGACGGCACCCTGCGCGAAGCCCGGGCCGTGGCGGGCGGCCCCGGGGAGTCCGTCGCCCAGGTCGACTGGACCCACGACGGCCGTCTGCTGCACGCGAGCGACTGCACCGGCTGGTGGAACCTCTACCTCGACGGACAGCCCGTGTGCCCGCGCGAGGAGGAGTTCGGCGGCGCGCTGTGGAAGCTGGGCTCGCGCTGGTTCACGCCGCTGGACAGCGGGCTGATCGCCGTCGTGCACGGCCGGGGCGCCACCGCCCTGGGCATCCTGGACCCCGAGACCGGCGAGGTCGTCGACGCCGCCGGGCCCTGGACGGAGTTCACCCCCACCCTGGCCGCCCACGGCGAACGGGTCGTCGCCGTCGGGGCCAGCCCGCGCAGCGCCTACGAGGTCGTCGAGCTGGACGCCCGCACGGGCCGGGCCCGGGTCGTCGGCGCCGAGCACGACGACGCCGTCGATCCCGCGTACTACCCCGAGCCGCAGATCCGCACCTTCACCGGCCCCGACGGGCGCGACATCCACGCCCACATCTACCCGCCGCACCACCCCGGCTGCGTCGCGCCCGGCGACGAACTGCCGCCCTACGTCGTCTGGGCGCACGGCGGGCCCACCGGCCGGGCCCCGCTCGTGCTCGACCTGGAGATCGCCTACTTCACCTCGCGCGGCATCGGCGTCGCCGAGGTGAACTACGGCGGCTCCACCGGCTACGGGCGCTCCTACCGTGAGCGGCTGCGCGAGCAGTGGGGCGTGGTCGATGTCGAGGACTGCGCCGCCGTCGCCCTGGCCCTGGCCGAGGAGGGCACCGCCGACCGCGCCCGGCTCGCCGTCCGGGGCGGCAGCGCGGGCGGCTGGACCGCGGCCGCCTCGCTGACCACGACCGACGTCTACGCCTGCGGCACCATCAAGTACCCCATCCTGGACCTGGCCGGCTGGGGCACGGGGGAGACCCACGACTTCGAGTCGCGGTACCTGGAGGGCCTGATCGGGCCGCTCGCCGAGGTGCCCGCCCGGTACGCGGAACGCTCGCCCGCCGCCCACGCCGACCGCCTCGCCGTGCCGTTCCTGCTGCTCCAGGGCCTCGACGACGTGATCTGCCCGCCCGTCCAGTGCGAGCGGTTCCTGGCCCGCCTGGAGGGCCGGCGGGTACCGCACGCGTATCTCGCCTTCGAGGGGGAGGGGCACGGCTTCCGGAAGGCGGAGACCATGGTGCGCGCCCTGGAAGCGGAACTCTCCCTGTACGCCCAGGTGTTCCGCCTGCCCTCGCCCGGCGTCCCCACCCTGGAGCTCAGCAAGTGAACCAGCTCGTCCGACCGCCCCGGCTCGTCCCCGGCGCCCGCGTCGCCGTCGTCGCGCCCAGCGGGCCTGTGCCCGAGGAACGCCTCCAGGCCGGGCTCGACATCCTGCGCGGCTGGGACCTCGACCCCGTCCTGGCGCCGCATGTGCTGGACCGGCACAGGGAGTTGGACTACCTCGCCGGCACGGACGAACAGCGCGCCGCCGACCTCCAGGCCGCCTGGTGCGATCCGACCGTCGCGGCCGTCCTGTGCGCCCGGGGCGGGTACGGGGCGCAGCGCATGGTCGACCTGCTCGACTGGACGGCGATGCGGGCTGCGGGCCCGAAGGTGTTCGCCGGGTTCAGCGACGTCACCGTCCTGCACCAGGCCTTCGCCACCCGCCTGGGCCTGGTCACGTTGTACGGGCCCGCCGCCGCCGGCGTCGACTTCCTCAAGAACGCCCGGGCCCAGGACCACCTGCGGGCCAGCCTCTTCGAGCCGGAGTCCGTGACGACGCTGACGGCCGTGTCCTCGGGCGGCACCGCGCTGGTCCCGGGCCGCGCCCGGGGCGTCACCCTGGGAGGGTGCCTGAGCCTGCTCGCGAGCGACCTCGGCACCCCGCACGCCCACCGCGGGGCGCGGGGCGGGCTGTTGCTGGTGGAGGACGTCGGCGAGAGCCCCTACCGCCTGGACCGGTACCTGACCCAGCTCCTGCGCGCCGGCTGGCTCGACGGGGTGGCCGGGATCGTGCTCGGCTCCTGGGCGGCGTGCGGCCCGCGCGAGGCGCTGCGCGCGGTCTTCGCCGACCGGCTCGGTGGCCTGGGCGTCCCGGTCGTGGAGGAGTTCGGGTTCGGGCACGGCGAGGGCGCGCTGACCATGCCCCTCGGGGCCGGGGCCGAACTGGATGCCGACGCGGGCACGTTGACGCTGGACGAACCGGCCCTCGGCTGAGCGGACCGCTGCTGAAATTCTGTCAAGAAACCCTCGTTTCGGTGATTGACGACCCCTGACACGTGTCACACCATGACAACCGGCCGGTACCTACCGGTCGGTATCCGGGTTGCCCTCACCGTGGAGGTCCGAGTGTCCCGACGCGTGCCCAGATTCCGCGCCCCCCTCGTCCTCGCCCTGGGCGCCGCCCTGGCCCTGCCCCTCGCCCCGCCCGCGCCCGCCGCCGACACCTACACCCTCACGCCGCTGAAGTTCACCGTCCGGGCCGGCGGCCGGACCTGCACCGTCGACGCCGACCTGTACCGCCCCGCGGGCGTGGACCGCGACCACCCCGCACCCGCCGTACTCGGCACCAACGGCTTCGGCGGCAGCAAGTCCGACGGCTCCACGGACACCATCGGCAAGGCCTTCGCCCAGCGCGGCTACGTCTCGCTGATCTACTCCGGGCTCGGATTCGGCCGCAGCGGCTGCCTCGTCTCCCTCGACGACCCGGACATCGACGGCGCGGCGGCCTCGCAGCTCGTCGACTTCCTCGGCGGCAAACGCGCCGCCGACGACGGCACCACCGCCGACTTCGTCACGCGGGACGCTCCCGGGGACCCCCGGGTGGGCATGATCGGCGGATCCTACGGCGGCGCCGTGCAGCTGGCCACGGCCGCCGTCGACCACCGCCTCGACGCGCTCGTCCCGATGATCACCTGGAACGATCTGGCCTACTCGCTCGATCCCAACAACGCCGTCGGCAGCTCGGGCGTCCCCGGCGCCTTCAAATGGCAGTGGACGAACGGGTTCTACCTCATCGGCGAGGGCCAGCCGCTGCTCCAGCCCGCCCTCGACCCGTCCCGCATCAACTCCCTGGCCTGCCTGCACTTCGTCACCGAGGCCTGCCGGACCGTCCACACCCTCAACTCCGGCAGCTACCCGGCCGACCGCACCGCCGAGCTGCTCGCCTTCGCACACCGGGTCTCCCCGGTGTCGTACCTCCACCGTGTGCGCACCCCCACCCTGCTGGTCCAGGGGCAGGCCGACACCCTGTTCAACCTCAACGAGGCCACGGCCACCTACCGGACGCTCAAGGCCCAGGGCACGCCCGTCAAGATGATCTGGCAGTCCTGGGGTCACAGCGGGGGCCTCACCGGCCCGGCCGCCGGTGAACTCGACCTGTCCCGGGGCAACCTGGAGACCAGCTACGTCGGCCGGCGCGTCCTCGCCTGGTTCGACCGCCATCTGCGCGGGCGGGCCGACGTCGACACCGGACCGGCCTTCGCCTACTACCGCGACTGGATCACCGACCCCGACCGCACCTACGCCACCGCGAGCCGTCTCCCCGCCACCGGCCGCACCCTCTACCTCTCCGGCGACGGCAGACTCGTCGACCGGCGCGGCGAGGTCGCCGCCGGCAGCCGCCGCTACACCAACTGGCTCATCCCCACGAGCCATTCGGAAAGCTCGCTGTCCGGCCTCATCGGCGTGCCGGACACCCCGCCGCGCGACACCAAGGGCACCTACCTCGACTGGACGAGCGAGCCGCTGAAACGCCCCCTCGACGTCGTCGGCGCACCGCGGGCCACGCTCAAGGTGGTCTCCCCGAAGGCAGAGCGCACCCAGAACTCCGCCGACGCGGCCGACAAGCTCGTCCTGTTCGCCAAGCTCTACGACGTCGCCCCCGACGGCACCCGCACCCTGGTGCGCCGCCTGGTCGCGCCGGTACGCGTCCCGGACGTCACCAAGAGCTTCACCGTCACCCTGCCCGGCATCGTGCACCGGTACCAGGCCGGGCACCGGCTGCGGTTCGTGATCGCCGCGAGCGACGACGCGTACTTCGGCAACCGTGGGATCAAGCCCGTGACCGTGATCAGCGGGCCGCGGAACACCGGGGTGCTCCGGCTGCCGGTCGCCGGCTCCTGACGCCCCGACTGGGGAGGCACAGCCGGCGCGGTTACTGTGGCGGGGTGCCGCACCACGCATCCCGCCACCTCGCCGAAGGCCCCCGGGTGGGCGTACGCCACTTCACCTACGGGGACGGTGCCGAGTTCACCGCCCGCGCCCGGGAGAGCAAGGACCTGCACCACCCGTGGCTCTTCCCGCCCACCACGGCCCAGACCTACACCGCCTACGCGGGCCGGCTGATCGAGGATCCGTCCAAGGCCGGGTTCCTGGTCTGCGACAAGAGCGACGGGGCCATCGGCGGGTTCATCAACATCAACAACATCGTCGAGGGCGGCTTCCAGTCCGGGGCGCTGGGCTACGGCGCCTTCGCGCACGCCGCCGGGCGCGGGCTGATGCGCGAAGGCCTGGACCTCGTCGTGGGCCACGCGTTCGGCCCGATGCGGCTGCACCGGCTGGAGATCAACGTCCAGCCGGGGAACGCCGCGTCGATCGCCCTGGCCCGTGCCTGCGGCTTCCGCCTGGAGGGCTTCTCGCCGAAGATGCTCTTCGTCGACGGAGCCTGGCGCGACCACCAACGCTGGGCGATCACCACGGAGATGATCACCCGGCCGAGCCGGCCCTGAGCCCCCGCGGCGCCGCCTACGCCTGCCGGTCCACGTACTCGTAGACCGAGCCGTCCGGATGCAGGGCGATCAGGTTGCGGCCCGCCGGCGAGGCGATCGGGCCCGCCACGATGTGCGCCCCCAGTCCGGTCAGCACCTTGTGCGTCTCCTCGACGTCCGTCACGGCGATCGTCGCCGCGACCTTGCGCAGCACCTCCAGTTCGGCCGGGGGGCCGCTCATCAGCAGGAAGCAGCCGATCGCCGCCACCTGGACACCTCCCCGCTCGAAGCGCTGGGCTCTGCCGCCCGCCAGCCGCTCGTAGAAGGGGATCGCGGTCTCGAGGTCGTCGACGCAGACGCGCAGTGTGGCACCCAGAATCTCCATGCGGCGAAGCCTAGTTACGCGCAGGGGGGCGAGGGTACCCGGCCGGGCATGAAGCCGTTGGATCACCTGGAGCATCTGGACAAGCACCTGGTCGACGAGCTGGCACAGGTGGCGCGCGAGACCGTACGGGACGAACTGCGCGAGCAGACGCGCAAGCAGCGCCGCAAGGCCGCCCTGTACGCCGCGTCCGGCGCGCTCGCCCTGTACGCGGGCGCGGCCCTCGCGCTCGCCGTGGGGCTGGCCCTCGCCCTGGGCCTGCCCGACTGGGCCGCCGCACTCATCACCGCGGTGATCCTGGGCGCCCTGGCCTACGTGCTGCGCGGCATGGCGCGGCCGTCCCGCCCGGGGCAGGATCACGCGGCCGGCATGCCCACGGACGGGCACAGCGCCCGCCGGAGCGGGGCCGAGGCGGTCGGGGGTATGCCGTATCCGCCCGTGCCGCCGGCCCCGCCCGCCGGAGCGGACGCCCCGGGCCCCGTGCCCCCGCGGCCGTCAAAGGCTCCGGACGTACCGCGCCGGGGGGTGTGACCCCGGGTGCGCAAGGCAGCGGCATCGCATCGGCGCGGCCGGGTGGTCGTCGTGACCGGAGCCGGCGGCGGCGTCGGACGGGCCACGGTCCGCGCCTTCGCCGCCCGCGGCGACAAGGTCGCCCTGCTCGCCCGCGGACGTGAGGGACTCGCCGCCGCGGCGGACGAGGTGGAGCGCGCCGGCGGCGAGGCCCTCGTCGTCACCGTGGACGTCTCCGACGCCAAGGCCGTCGACGACGCGGCCCGGCAGGTCGTCGACGCCTTCGGCCACATCGACGTCTGGGTCAACAACGCCTTCACCGGAGTGTTCGCGCCGTTCACGGAAGTCGCCCCGGACGAGTTCCGCCGCGTGACCGAAGTGACCTACCTGGGCTATGTGTTCGGCACCCGGGCCGCCCTGCGCCACATGCTGCCGCGCGACCGCGGGACCATCGTGCAGGTGGGCTCCGCGCTCGCCTACCGGGGCATCCCGCTGCAGTCCGCGTACTGCGGGGCCAAGCACGCGATCCAGGGGTTCAACGAGTCGCTGCGCTGCGAGCTGCTGCACGCGCGCAGCGGGGTGCGGACGACGATGGTGCAGCTGCCGGGCCTCAACACCCCGCAGTTCGACTGGGTGCTGAACCGCATGCCGGGGCGGGCCCGGCCCGTCGCGCCCGTCTATCAGCCGGAGGTCGCGGCCCGGGCCATCGTGCACGCGTCGTCGCACGCGCGGCGCCGGGAGTACTGGGTGGGCGGGTCCACGGTCGCCACGCTCCTCGCCAACGCGGTCGTCCCCGGGTTGCTGGACCGCTACCTGGCCCGGACCAACGTCGACGCGCAGCAGGAAAAGGGCCGGCCCGAGGGCCCGGCGAACCTGTGGTCACCGGCGGACGGCGCGCACGGGCGGGACTTCGGCGCGCACGGGCGATTCGACGACGAGTCCACCGGCAACAGCCCGCAGCAGTGGCTGTCACGGAACCGCGGTTGGATGGGCGCGGTCCTCACCGCGGGGGCCGCCGCCCTGGCGGCCCGCAGGCTGACCACCCCCGCCCGCGGTTAGCCGCCCGCGCCCGCCGCCGGTCGGCGGCTACGAGCTCCGCGCCGTGCCCTCGGCGGCGCCGTCGAGGAAGCGCAGCAGCACGGCCGCCTCCGTCCGCAGCCGGTCGGCGCGGTCCGCGTGTGCGGGGGCGGTCAAGTGCGCCGCCGCCTCCAGCCGTTCGGCGGCCTCGGCCCGCACGACGTCCACCATCTCCTCTTCGCTGAGCTCACGCCGGGCCGCCTCGGTGGCGCCGGCACCGACCGGTGAGGCCTCAAGCGCAGCGGCGCGCGGCGCGGTCTCGTCCAGGGGAACCGCCTCGGCGTTGTCCAGCGCCGCCAGGGTGGCGCGCAGGGCACTCACGGCGGCCCTGTCCCGGGCCCGCATCGCTTCCGGCAGAGCGTCACGCATACGAAGACGTACCGACATGCCCGCGACTGTAGGCGACCCGGTGCAGGGCCGTCCCCGGATTTCCGGAGCGAGCGTCAGGCGGCCTGCTGGAGCTGCGGCAGCACCTTCGTGCGGTAGAAGTCGAAGAAGCCGCGCAGGTCGGGCCCGATCTGGTTCACGTAGACCCGGTCGAAACCCGCGTCGGCGAACTGCCTCAGCTCCGCCACGTGCTCGTCCACGTCGTCGCCGCACACCCGGTTCGCGCGCACCATGTCCTCGGTGACGAGCTGCTGCGCCTGCTCGAAGTGCTTGGGGGAGGGCAGCACCTGGCCGAGCTCGCCCGGCAGTTGCTCGTTGGCCCAGAGCCGGTGGACGGTCCGGGCGGCCTCGTCCCTGTCGGTGTCGTAGCAGACCTTGGTGCCGCCGCTGACGAGCTTTCCGCCGCCTCCGCCCTTGCGGTACTGCTCCACCATCGCCTCGTCCGGCATGACGGTGATGTAGCCGTCGCCCACGCGGGAGGCGAGCTGGGTCGCGGCCGGTCCGAAGCCGGAGATGTCGATGGGGATCGGCTCGTCCGGGACCGTGTACAGGCGGGCGTTCTCGACCGTGTAGTGCGGGCCGTGGTGGTTGACCTCCTCGCCCGTGAAGAGGCGGCGCATCACCTGGATGGCCTCCTCCAGCATGTCCAGACGCACGTGCGCCGGCGGCCAGTGGTCGCCCAGGATGTGTTCGTTGAGCGCCTCGCCGGACCCGACGCCCAGCCGGAAGCGGTTGTTCGTCATCACCGCGCTGGTCGCGGCGGCCTGCGCCACCACCGCCGGGTGCATGCGCACGGTCGGGCAGGTCACCGCCGTCTCGACCGGCAGGGACACCGCCTCCGACAGCGCGCCGATCACCGACCAGACGAACGGGCTCTGGCCCTGCTCATCGTTCCAGGGGTGGTAGTGGTCCGAGATCCACAGCGCCTGGAAACCGGCCTGCTCGGCCATCCGCGCCTGTTCGATCAGCTCGGCGGGTCCGTACTGCTCGCACGAGAGGAAGTAACCGTACTCGGGCATGGGGGAGTGCCTCCGCGACGTCGGCGGTCCGTATCCCGCACCGGGTTACCCGCGCGCCGGGCCGGAAACCGGCGGCGTACGGGCCGGTGGGCCCCGGCCGACGTTTGGGTGCGCAGGCCAGGGGGACGCGGAAGGCTCCCGAGCTACGCGACAGCGCCGGAGGCGAGCGACCGTGAGTCGACCCCGCATCCTAATCGTCGGTGCCGGCTTCGCCGGGTACCGCACGGCCCGCACCCTGTCCCGGCTCACCCGGGGCCGGGCCCACATCACCCTGCTGAACCCGACCGACTACTTCCTGTACCTGCCCCTGCTGCCCCAGGTCGCCGCCGGCATCCTGGAGCCGCGCCGGGTCACGGTCTCCCTCTCCGACTCGCTGCCGGACGTCCGGCTGGTGCTGGGGGAGGCGGACCGGATCGACCTCGACGACGGCACCCTGCACTACACGGGTCCCGAGGGCGAGGTGGGCTCGCTCTCCTACGACCGGCTGGTGCTGGCCGCGGGCAGCGTCAACAAGCTGCTGCCCATCCCCGGGGTCGCCGAGCACGCGCACGGCTTCCGGGGGCTGCCCGAGGCGCTCTACCTGCGCGATCACGTGACCCGGCAGGTGGAGCTCGCGGCTTCCGCCGACGACCCGGAGGCGTGCGCCGCGCGGTGCACCTTCGTGGTGGTCGGCGCCGGGTACACGGGCACCGAGGTCGCCGCGCACGGGCAGATGTTCACCGACGCGCAGGTCCGCAAGCACCCGCTGCGGAAGGGCATGCGGCCGCGCTGGATGCTGCTGGACGTGGCGCCGCGCGTGCTGCCCGAGATGGACGAGAAGCTCTCCGCCACCGCCGACCGGGTCCTGCGGCAGCGGGGCGTCGACGTGCGGATGGGGACCTCCGTGAAGGAGGCCACGCACGACGGGGTCGTGCTGACCGACGGCGAGTTCGTCCGGACCCGGACGCTCGTGTGGTGCGTGGGCGTACGTCCCGACCCGCTGGTGGAGTCCCTCGGGCTGCCGATGGAGAAGGGGCGGCTGCTCGTCGACCCGCACCTGCGGGTGCCGGGGCGGCCGGAGCTGTTCGCTTGCGGTGACGTGGCCGCCGTGCCCGATCTGGAGAACCCCGGGAGCTACACGCCGATGACCGCGCAGCACGCCTGGCGGCACGGCAAGGTCGCGGCGGAGAACGTCGCGGCGTCGCTCGGCCTCGGCGGGTCGCGCAAACCCTACCGTCACCGCGACCTCGGCTTCGTCGTCGACCTGGGCGGGGCCAAGGCCGCCGCCAACCCGCTCGGCGTGACCTTGTCCGGCGTACCGGCCGGGGCGGTGACGCGGGGCTATCACCTCGCCGCGATGCCCGGGAACCGGGTCCGGGTCGCGGCCGACTGGCTGCTGGACGCGGTGCTGCCGCGCCAGGCCGTGCAGTTGGGGCTCGTACGGTCCTGGTCGGTGCCGCTGGACACGTCGTCGCCCGAGGTGGCCCGCGTGGCGGGCGGGCCCGGGCGGCGGGCGGACGCCAGGT